>JBDTPM010000126.1:0-9538 GCA_039932695.1 Gallionella sp.
AGGTTTTCACCAGGACGAGGTCAATCCTTATTTGTGTCAATACTGGCAAGAATTGCACCTTGCTCACGACTGCGTGGTGTTCGTGCCGCTGTGCGGGAAAAGCCGCGACATGCTATGGCTGCGTGAGCAGGGGCACCAAGTCTTGGGAGTGGAACTGAGCGCCCTCGCGGTGCAGGCATTCTTCAAGGAGAACGGCTACACCCCACAGCACGTCACGCGAGGTAAATTCGACCGCTGCGAAGCGAATGGCATCTGCATCCTGTGCGGCGATTTTTTCGATTTGGGCAAGGATGACTTGGCAAAAGTGGGTGCGGTGTACGACCGCGCATCGCTGATCGCGCTGCCGCCGGAGATGCGCGAACGCTATGTCCACCACCTGGCAAGCATCTTGCCGCCAGCAACGCAGATCCTGCTTGTTACTGTAGATTATCCCCAGGCGGAAATGCAGGGTCCGCCATTTTCGGTTACGTCGGACGAAGTGGCAACGCTCTACAACAAATTCGCCGAGGTGCGCTTGTTGGCACAACTGGACGTGCTTGCGAAAAACCCGCGCTTCCAGGAACGCGGCTTGAGCCGGTTGCAGGAAAACATCTTCCTGCTGTCGACCTGACCTTTTTTTATGTTCCCTGCACATTTTTCCGGAACATTGCGTTATCATTTGTCCGGTATCGGCAGAAGGCCGGGTCGAACCAACGTTTAATTTGAAAGGTGATTATGATGGATTCCAAATCTCGCTTGCTCATCAAGGCTGTTATCTTGGCCGCTATCTTATGGCTGCTGGGCGGTCTGGTATTTAACATGGCTGTCGGCATGGTCTGCGTACTGATAGGCGTCGCCATTGTAGGATGGGCCGCAGGCAACATTATGGATACGCCAACCCCCTCGTCCGAAAAGAAGTGATCGTTCATCACCGGACACCCGATTTAAACGCCACCACAAGGTGGCGTGTTTGTTTCGGCTACCCACAGGGGCGATTGGGTGGGTACCTTAGCCTAGCCCGATGCGTCGCCTCGGGCAACCCGGTTCCGAAGCGCCGAGCGCAAGCCAACTTGCTTCAGAAAATTGCCTAAACGGCAAAATACCGTATCATTCGCATCAGTTTTCCAAACTTGAGCCGGAAATCCAGCCATGAAGAATGCTCCATCACTCGATGAAATCAACAGCCTCTTCACCAACGGTGATACCAAAGAGGTCTGGCTCAAGGCGTCCGACATCATCAAGCTCATCAGCCCCGGGTACGATTTCTCCATCGTGCAAACTTCCTTCAATGATGTGGTGCGCTTGTTCCGTGGCGAGTATCCGGGCTATTGCCAGATCAAAACGCTGTACCACAACCTGCACCACACCATGGACGTGTTCCTGAGTGCGGTAAGGCTGATGCATGGTGTGCATATTTCCGGCACCCGGTTTACCGACCAGGAAATGACCATGATCATGATGGGCGCGCTGATGCACGATATCGGTTATGCGCAACGCGTTGGCGAGGAGGCGGGTACCGGCGCACAGTTCACTTTGACCCACGTCGGCCGTGGCATCAAATTCATGCAAAGTTATATCGCAGAACATGGCTTCCCGCCCGGGCTGGCTACCCGCCTGAAATTCATCATCCGCTGCACCGACCCTGCGGAATCCATACCCGGTATCGACTTTCCCGATGAACGCACTCACCTGCTCGGACAACTCGTCAGCAGCGCCGATCTGACCGGCCAGATGGCTGACCGCACTTACCTTGAAAAATTGCTGTTCCTGTATCTGGAATTCAAGGAAGCACAATTTGGTAACTATCAGAGCATCCACGACATGCTGTCCAAGACTCAGGATTTCTACGAGAAGATCCACATGAAGCTGGACACCGATCTTGGTGGCATCTACACCAAACTGTCCTTCCACTTCAAGGATCGGTACGGCGTCGATAAAAATTACTATCTTGAGTCTATCGAGAAGAACATCGCTTACCTGAACCAGATAACAAAGCAGAGCGAGGAAAAACATCTTGCGATGCTGAAGCGCGGCGGTATCGTGGAAAAATCAGAACTCCTGCTTTCCCATAAAAATCATAACTGAGTAGCTGGCCAGCGATGGCTCGTGCTATGCGTAATGCGGGACAGCATGGACCACTCCCCTCAATTCCCCGACCCGGTTTATCTCCACTGAGATATGCACCAGTTCTTCATGGATGCTCAACTGCTCCTTGAAATACTCCGGTGTCACATCATCGACCGTCGCGAGGCCGAGGATACAGGCGTACTTGCCCTTGCCCACGCGCCATACATGCAAGTCGCAGATTTGCGCCCTGACCGGTGATGCGGCGATGACTTCGCGTATCTCGGCCACCACGGGTGCATTCATCTCGGCATCCAGCAGCACGCGGCCGGTATCGCGCAACAGACCGTAGGCCCATACGGATACCAGTACCGCGCCGACCAGGCCCATCACCGGATCCAACCATGCAGCCCCCCACAACTTACCGCCGAACAGGGCGATGATGGCCAGCACCGACGTCGCCGCATCGGCAAGCACATGCAGATAGGCGGAGCGCAGGTTAAGGTCGTGATGGCCATGATGATGGTCATGCCCGTGATCATGTCCATGATCGTGGTGGTGCCCATCCTTGAGCAGCCAGGCTGACACGAGGTTGACCAGCAGGCCGACCATCGCGATCGCGATGGCCTGGTTATAGTGGATAGTGCTCGGGGCGATCAATCTTTCGATGGATTGATAGATCATCAATCCGGCCACCATCACCAGAAAGATCGCGCTGGTATAGCCGCCCAGCACTTCGATCTTCCAGGTGCCGAAAGAAAAGCGCGGGTCGTGAGCGTATTTCCTGGCACAGACATAAGCCAGCACGGACAGTCCCATCGCGACCGTATGCGAACTCATGTGCCAGCCATCGGCCAGCAAGGCCATCGAGTTGTAATGCCAGCCGCCGGCGATCTCGACCACCATCATCACCGCGGTAAGCGTGGCCACGCGCAATGTGTTCTTCTCCGCGAGCGGATTGCCCTCGTCGAACCGGTGGGAATGATTCAGGGCATCGGCGTTAACGTGTTTGGTCATAGTAGTATGCAACCCAGATTATCCATTAGCCACAAACCCCTCCCAACCTCCCCTTGTCAGGGGAGGAGCTGGTACGGTTCTCCCCCTGACAAGGGGGAGTTAGAGGGGGTTTTTGGCACATTCCGCCTATTGGACATTCCGGGTTCAAAAGTTATTTTTATCGAGTATTTCCCTGCTCAAGTATCTCAGGGGATTTGAATCCAGGCGCACAGTATAAACTCGGCCTTCCATATCGGCATAAAAAAATTTGGCATCACTCGCGCAAACAAAAAGGCCAACCTCTCGGTTGGCCTTCTGTTCGAATCAAGCAGAAATATCAGGCTCTCTTTTTGAATTCGTTGGTGCGGGTGTCGATCTCGATCTTGTCGCCGATCTCGACGAATGCTGCCACCGGCAATTCAAAGCCGGTATTGATCTTTGCCGGCTTCATCACCTTGCCGGAAGTGTCGCCGCGCACCGCTGGCTCGGTATAAATGACTTCGCGCACGATGGTGTTGGGCAACTCGACCGAGATCGCCTTGTCGTTGTAGAACACCACTTCGCAAGGCATGCCGTCTTCGATGTAGTTGATCGCGTCGCCCATGCTTTCGGCTTCGATCTCGTACTGGTTGTATTCGCCGTCCATGAACACATACATCGGATCGGCAAAGTAGGAGTAAGTCACTTCCTTGCGATCCAGCAGGATCTGTTCGAATTTGTCGTCGGCGCTGTACACGGTTTCCTTTGCGGATTCGGTCAGCAGATTCTTCATCTTCATCTTGACCACCGAACCGTTGCGGCCGGAACGGCTGTATTCCGCCTTGAGCACTACCATAGGATCGGTGCCCACCATAATGACGTTACCTGCGCGTACTTCTTGTGCTGTTTTCATGTTTACTGCCCTTCCATTCTGAAGGCGCGCATTCTACCGATTTCCTTGTAAAAATCCAGTAGATTCAACGCCAGATTGTTTCCAGCCAGATGCTGCGCCCAATGCTGCGCATGGCGTCCAAGTTCGCCACCCGCTGACACAAAGGCAGGCCAAGCCTGTCCTGAGCCTGTCGAAGTGGCCCGCCCTGCCCCGTTTTCCTCGTTCCATGCCCGCCACAAACGTTGCACCGCCTCGCTTGTGGATGGACTGAGTTGCTTACAATACAAGATGAGGATGGCTTCGAGTTTTTTCAAGTGCACCGCATCATGCTGCGGGTAGATCTGCCAGATGAACGGCTTCCCCGCCCACTGCGCCCGCACGCAGGAATCCTCGCCACGGACGAAGTTGACATCGCATGCCCACAACAGTTCATCGTATCGTTCCTGTTCGACGAATGGCAGTACCCGCACCTGCAAGTTGCCACGCGTATAAGCCTTGCCCGCACATGGCGCGGCATCGCCAAAATATCGCCCGGCTTGCGGCAAAATGCGCCCTTCCGGCACCAGGCACAACACCGGCCGCATGCCTGACGCCCATACATCGAAAAGCCCGTCCAGCGCGGCGTTTTCATAAGCAAACAGCGATATCTTCAATGTCTCTGCTGCCGGCATTTCCATGCCGAAGGATCGCCAGAACGCCTGCTGCTGTCCGGCATCGCTCTGGAACTTATCGCGCCGCACCAGCAGGTCGCGCTCCAGCAACAAACCTCCGGTCTGTCTGGTAAAACCCGGGAAGAAGAAATATTTGGTCAACGGCAAGGCCGGATGCGGCGATGGCAGCTTGTGGCAGCCCTCGACCCAGTCTTCGGCGCTCAGATACTCAAGATTCACCCATACCGGCTTTGTCTGTTGCTCCGCCATCGCTTCGAGGTAGCTTCGCGGCAACTTGCAGGCAAATGCTTCGATCACCAGTTCGGCGGGCATTACACATGAAAATTCGACATCAGTATGATCTCCCTCTCCCCCAGCCGGCTCCGCCCCCCTTGCTTCGCTCTCCCCGCCTGCGGAAGAGGGTGGCCGATAGGTCGGGAGAGGGTGAAAAATTTCGGCAATCCAGTGTCTGACTTCCACTCCCCGGCATTGCTGGCTGTCCAGCGCGGCATCGGCCTCGGGACACAGCCAGGCAAAGCTGCCCAGATCATCTACCCACAGCCGGACTTGCAAACCATGTTCATTCGCCAACTGCCGCGCCAGCCGCCAGCACACGCCGATGTCGCCGTAGTTGTCGATGACATTGCAGAAGATGTCGCAACGCAGGGTCGATGCACTTATCTCAACAGGCATAGGATGGCTATCTGACAGGATTTTTCAAGCCATGTTCCAGCAATGCCTCGAACTCTTGCGGCGGAACCGGCCTGGAAAACAAGTATCCCTGGACATAGTCGCAACCGGCAGCGGACAGCAGATTGTGTTGCTCCTCAGTTTCCACTCCTTCGGCGATCACCTTGAGTCCCAGCTTGTGCGCCATCACGATGATCGCTTCGCACAGAACCTTGTCGTCCGGGTCGCTGGCCAGGTTACGCACGAATGACTGGTCTATTTTCAGGTAATCGATATCAAACTTCTTGAGATAGGCGAGCGAGGAATAGCCCGTGCCGAAATCGTCTATCGCCACCTGGATGCCCGCATCCCTGAATTTGAGTAATTTCTCGACGACCTGAGGATCCGCATTGAGCAGCAAACCTTCAGTGATTTCGATGACGATACTGTTTCCGGACAAGCCCAGGCTGTCGAGATAATCGAGCCACAACTGCTGATGGATGTTGCCTTCCACTTTAAACTGGATGGGCGACATGTTCACGCTGACCTGGAAACCCTCCGGACTCAAACCTTTCCAGTGTGCCAGCCAGCGCGCCACCTCCTGGAACACCCAGTTCCCGATCTCGATTATGAGTCCTGTCTCTTCAGCCAGCGGAATAAATTCGGCAGTGCTGACCATGCCGCGCTGCGGATGCTGCCAGCGCAGCAGTGCTTCCGCCTTGTGGATGCGGCCAGCCGCCAGTTCCATGATAGGCTGGAAATACACTTGGAACTGTTTGGCAGCCAGAGCGCCACGCAAATCGTTGATCAGCCGCAAGCGGTCTTTTGCCGCCTCCTGCAAGGCAGGAGTGAAATAACTGTAGCGGTTGCGCCCCATGTTTTTTGCGGCGTACATCGCCTGGTCGGCATTCTTGAGCAGTTGCTCTACATTGGTGGCGTCAGTTGGATAAAAGGTAATGCCGATGCTTGCCGATACATAGGCAACCTCATCACCAAGCAGGAATGGCTCTGCCAGCCGGGTGATGATTTTCTGTGCGATCCATTCCACATGTTCGCCCTCGGGAAGATGGGTCAGGATGACAGTGAACTCGTCGCCACCCAGCCGTGCCACCGAATCCGATTCGCGCGTGCAGGCACTGATGCGGCGCGCGGCCTCCACCAGCAATTCATCGCCGATGTGATGGCCCAGCGTGTCGTTGATTTCCTTGAAGTGATCCAGGTCTATGAACAGAAGCGCCAGCGCAAGCCCGGCGCGGCGCACTTTCCTGATTTCCTGCTCGAGACGGTCGCGGAACATATAGCGGTTGGGCAAACTGGTAAGCAGGTCAAAGTTGGCCTGCCGCCAGATCAATTCTTCAGACAGCTTGCGATCGGTGATGTCGCGGCCTATCCCGATCAGACCGAGCAGTTTTCCATCCATACTTGAATAAGGAGTCCTCAGCATCTCCAGACAAACCTTGCTGCCATCCGGATAGGTCACCCACTCCTCGCTGACATGCGGCTGAGCCTGCGCCAACATTTCCTGATCCAAATTGCGGGAAGATGCCGCCGTCGCGGCATCCAGCAAATCAGAATCCATCTTGCCGATGATGGCGCTTTCCGGCATACCCATGTATCTTTCAAACGCCCGGTTGCAGCCCAGATAAACGCCTTCAGGCGCCTTGAAAAAAATCAGGTCGGGGATGGAATTCATCACACCGCGCAGCAGGGCATGCTCCTGCTCGGCATGCTTGCGCAACTGTTCGTTGGCGGTGGTCAGCTCATCTGAATTGACCGCCAGCGCGTTTTCCAGCAGCGCCTTGTCCTGATCCGTCTCACGATAGTAGCTGCTAATCGCATCGAGAAACTCCTGCCACTTGCCGTCCGGGGCAAAATCCTTGCCCAAGTGGCGCTGCAGTTGTCGTATCAAAAGCCGATGCATGAGTTCTGCGCACCTACTCGTAAATAGTGGTCACGGTCATCGTCTGGTTGTGCAGGCTACATTGCAGGACATCGCTGAACGGCGCCAGTTCGCCGTAGGAATAAAAACCGGCAAGTGTGGTTTGTGCACCGAGCTTTTCCCGCACCACATCGAGTTCCTCTTCGGTCCGCTGTCCCAGCACCAACCGCCTCCCGACGCAACTCACAACCAGGCACAACGCCGCCGTTGCATTGTGTTGCGGTTTGGCCTCCATGGCCGCGCTCCCCGCGCTTTCGATCAGGCTGTCCAGATTGGTGCGCATCAACTTGCACAAACTTCCCTGTGGCACATCGCCCGCAAAGGTCAGGCTCTGCGCGTCCTCATCTACCGCGAGCAGGGTACGGATGATGGCTTGTTCGTCCCTGCTCTTCCTGAAACTCAACGGAAAACGCAGCCCACTGCCCGGCAGCTCACTCGCCATTTCTCCGAGATATTTCTTGTACAGCTCCAGGGCTGGCTGGTTATCGATTTCGCTGACCACATTACCGATGGATTTGGTGATTGTCCGCTCGGCACCGAATTCCTGCCATCCGGCAAAGCAGCCGCTTTTTACCACCACGTCCCCATACAGGCCAATAACGGCAATGCATCCAGAGCGGGCCGGTGCATCGGCCATTACCCAGGTCTTGCCAAAGCGCGCACCGTCACCTGCCAGTCCACCGCTCACTGAAATGCCGTAGCCGTTCAGCCCGGCAGCCAATTCACTGCCGTTCACCATCAAGCCATCGGAAAACACCAGCACGTGCCTGAGGTCATCCGACAGCAACTGTTCCATCAGTCCGGCGGCCAGCATCCGGATATTTGCGCCCGGCGTTACATCGGCCACCGCCAAACGCACCTTGCCCCGCTCAAAACGCATCGCCGTCGCCACCACGTCACCGTCGCTGATTACGCTGCCGAGCACGCTGCCGGAAGAGGAACAGCCTGCGATGCAGGCTTGAGGGAATTTTTCTTTCAGGGCTTGGTAACAATCGGGGGTCTCGAAATACGCTGCATCGGCGAATACCAGCACCAGATCGGCGTCACGAAAAGCCTCTCCGCCGCTCCAGGCCGCGTCGGGGGTCCAGCTGATTTGCATCGTTTCCATGTTTTATTCCTCTCAATATCATAGCTCTCGCGAAAGATCATAGACCGTACGCTACCACACGAACCTGCGTTATTAAACCACCTCCAATTTATGGGCATCAACGAGCAGCTTATTTTCCACAAGCTCCCATATTTTCATTCCGCATACAACGCCTCCACCGGATCCAGCCGTGCTGCGCGCATCGCCGGTGTGACGCCAGCCGCAAGGCCGATACTGACCGCGCTCAGTTCTGCAAGTAAAGCGAACAGCCACGGCGTGTGCACCGGCAGCGCGGGGAAGATCAGGTGCAAACCCTGCGCGATGCCGACGCCCATCGCCAGTCCTGCGAAACCACCCAACGCAGACAACAGCATCGCCTCGCCCAAAAACAGTGTCAGCACCTGCCGCTGTTGCGCGCCAAGCGCGCGCAACAAGCCGATCTCGGAAGTGCGCTCGGTGACCGCCATGGTCATGATGGTCAGGATGCCCACTGCGCCGACCAGCAGCGAGATGCCGCCCAGCGCGCCGACGGCGAAGGTGATGACGTCGAGTACCGAGCCCAGCACTTCGAGCGCCTGCTCCTGCGAGATGATGGTGAAATCCTCCCGCCCGTGCTTCTCCTTCAGTCGCTCGGTGATGAGACGTATCACCTCGTTCACATCGGCACTGGCGCGATAGCTCACTTGCATCTCTATCAGCCCGGACCTGTTGAGCAGCTCCATCGCGCGTGCTGCGGGGATGAACACGGTGTCGTCCAGATCCAGGCCCAGCACCTGCCCTTTCGGCGCCATCACACCGATCACGCGAAAGCGCTGCCCGCCGACACGCAAATAACTGCCGAGCGGATTCTGCCCGGCATACAGTTCCTGGCTCACCTTCGCGCCGAGCACGACGAGCGCACGCGCCTGCTCGTTGTCCTCGTCGGGCCAGAAGCTTCCGCTTTGCACTCTCATCGTGAACGCCTTGGCAAAATCGCGTCCTTCGCCGAATACCGTGGTGCGCCGGGTCTTGCCATTGACGCGCAGTTCGGCGTTTCCCATCACGCTGGGGTTGACGTTCTCGACATAAGGCAAGTGACGCAGCGCATCTGCATCGTCAAGCGAGAGCGGCCTGACCGAGCCGAAAATACCGATGTTGCCGCCTTGCGTCTGAGTCTTGCCCGGCTGGATGGTGATGATGTTGGTGCCGAACTGTGAGAACTCCGCCAGCACGAACTGATGCAAGCCTTCGCCGATGGAGGTCAGCAGGATCACCGCCGTGATGCCGATGGCGATGCCCAAGCC
>JBDTPM010000127.1:0-7886 GCA_039932695.1 Gallionella sp.
CTGCCCAATGCATCGTCCAGCGAAATAGCGCCACTTTGCTTTGCAGAAATTCCTGTGGCGGCGGATGGCGCAATGACCCATTCCGTATCTGCCATCGCGTCGATGGCGAATAAAGAAATCAGCACTACAATTGCAATCCGGAATATCAAATAAATACGCATCGGTATTCTCCTTTGGATAATGACAAAGTCATGAATTCAAAAACCCGTTTTAACAACTGCCGAGCTATTTTTTATCGCTGAAATAAGTCTCGCTCAACGGTCTCCATGCTTCCCAGGTAAAAGTTTTAGTCTGCCAGGGACGCAGATTTTCGTTTGCATTTACCAGATCCTTGCGAACAAAGACAAGATCCACTTGGGATAGCGTACCATAGTAGTAACTCAGATCCACGATGTCGAAGAGTTGAAAGCCGGCGTCAATGAGCACTTCCGACCGGGCAAGCAGCGCATGCAATGGTGCTTCGACAACGACAACGGATGTATGCCGGAGTGTTTTCTCGGCGCCTTGCAGGATCGGAATTTCATGGCCGTCCACATCGACCTTGAGTAACCATGGTCCGGCGGGTGGGCTCAGGGTCTGCATCACCGTGTCCAACTTTGCCTTGAGGATCGGTTTGCACTCGACTAGTTGCGCTTCCTCCTTCGTCGATATCTCGCGATCGCTCACATACGAGTGCGTGACCTTGCCGCTGTTGTCGCGGGAAATGCCGACCTGCCAGGCTTTCCCATCTTCGTCTGACAGCGCGACGTGAATGAGGTCATGCCTGTAATCCTTGTACGCATTGCGGATGCTGTTGAAATATGCGTCCACCGGTTCGAAGAGGTAATGCGGAAGTTCGGGAAAAACGGTCATCAGGGGCTTGGTGCCCCCTTGCACACCTACGTCAAGAATGCTGTTCACCGGAACGCCGAAGCGCACCAGAGTTTCCAGGCTATTTTGCATGGTGGGGAATCTGTTATTTGTCATGGTGTATCCAATATTGTGAGTTCAATCAGTTGCGGGTGCGATCCACTTAATTATTCTCAACACGCTCGCCATTTATTGCCTTATGCCTGTTGATGTAAGCAATGAAATCTGAAAACACTCGCTCGATTTCAACCACGTCCGTTGCCGACATTTCTTTGGGGGTGGCGATTGATTATTCCCTTGTTGAACTGCAATATCTTCCTTTTCTTACTGGCCAGGTATTCAACAAGCAAGGTGGAA
Source organism: Gallionella sp. (assembly GCA_039932695.1). GTDB lineage: Bacteria > Pseudomonadota > Gammaproteobacteria > Burkholderiales > Gallionellaceae > Gallionella. The sequence continues at coordinate 1,207 of JBDTPM010000127.1, forward strand.
AAATCCTCCTGCGATCTGACATGGCGGTATATATCGTCGATAACCGCATTGTGGCGGAGAACGATGCCATCGCAGTAGTGCTTTACAGTGGACCCATCCGTACTGTTCGGGTTTAATTTTACTCAGGCTTTCTTGCGCCCACTAAAACTGTAACCCAGTTGTACAATATTCTTCCCTCTCGAGGAAATGATTGCATAAACAATTCCATAACATTAAAAGGGTGTTCAAATACCACTCTGCTAAGTTCATGGGTATCTAGTTTCCAAAAGTTCTCCATATCAATTCGGGGGGCTTCCAGCCACTCAAAACATTTATCTTCGATAATTTTTTTCATTAACCTTACGTCACCGCCCCAAGGGCGATCATAACTGTGAATTTGCACGCCTCCTGGCCGAAGGATACAAAAAATATCTTTGTGAAAATCTGGCAACTGTTCCGCTGGTACGTGCTCAATTACGCTTACAGAGAAAACCAAATCAAAAAAATCGGATGGCAAATCATTGCCGGTATTTCCTCCCAGATATCCACTATGAAACTCAACATTTGGATATGAAGCACGAAGTTTATTTAAACCGGCAACGCTAACGGTTTTATCTTTGTCATTATCATCAATTCCGTAACATTTAATTTTTTCTGAAGAATTGAAGAGCGCAAAGAATGGGCTGGAAGCGCCATGTCCGATTTCTAAAACTCTGTAGCTTCTCTCAGTCTGTATGAACTTACGATTTATGTATTCACATACAGTGGCGTGACCTAAGGGTTTCAAGGAATGACGTTTAAAAGCTTCGAGAAAAATTTCAGGATAGCGCTCACGACAAGACCATAAGTCTTCAGAATTACCTAGCTTAAACATACCTACCCCTAAAAAAACTATTTTTCACTGCCAAACGTACGGCGCAACGCCTCAATTGTCTTGGCTTGCGCTAGTCATATCTTTGCATTTTCCAAAACCTCCAGGCCGCTCGTCGATAAAAGACATGCACTTCATTACGCCAAAATCCTTTAATAGCTTTAGCGAGTAATTTAAATACTTTCGATTGCCTCGCCCAAGTTGAAACCAATCGTCCATTGTTGGAATTAAGAACATATATTTGTCCTCGGGTTATACGGAAGTTGCCGGAAAATATGTAAGAGGGTAATGCGGAAGTTCGGGAAAACAGACATCAGGGGCTTTGTTCCGCCTTGCACCCCTACGTCAAGTATACTGTTGATTGGGTCGCCGAAGCGAACCTAGAGTTTCCAGGCTATTCTCCATGCGGCGGCCTTGATCTGTATTCGGCTTCAGCTACCACAGGAAACCCGGCTGAACCATTGTTTTCAGGTCCGCACAATTTTTTTGCGTATTCGTCAAGATCGTCAGGGTTTCGGCTCCATGTCACATTGGTACGAATTATATTGGCCGGATTGCCGGCAACAATACAGTGTCGTGGCACGTCTTTTGTGACGATGGAGCCTGCAGCGACTACTGATCCGATACCAATCTTGATCCCACCCATAACCATCGTCCTGCAGCCGATCCAAACGTGGTCATCGATAATCAAATCTCTTCTCTTCTGGTTGATGATCTTTCCATCATCGATAGATACGATCGCGTGCTGATCATGGGATTGCACGATGATTTCGTCCGAGAACATGCAATCCTCACCGAAAAAAACGAAAGAGTTATCGAGCACGACCCTCGCCCCACTGCACGTTGTGCCTCGCCCGATTACCAAGGTGCTCTCCCTCCAGAAACGGATATCCCATGCACCGCTGAGGGCGTCACCAAGAAGAGCGGTGTGGCCGCCAAGACCGAAATTAAGGACCAACTGCGCAGAACAATATCCTGCGATGGTAATCGTAATATCTTCAAGCACGCCGGAACAATTTCCAATGCGCTTTATGGTGCAGATGGCGGCCAGCTCTGAGTGTTCCATCGCAGATAGAACGGAACATGAGGTTGCAAATCCATGTGCGCCCAGAGCAGAGAAACTATATCTCTTAAGCTGATCGATAGATCCTATTGCAGCGCTTATCTTTTTCGGATCAAAATTTTCGGGAACCGATCCGGTGGGCAAGCCAAATTTGTCTGTCACGTCTGCCTCCGTCATATGTCATCTAAAGCAAGAAGTTGTCCATTCCGGCAACTGAGAGTCGTTGCCAAAGTTCTTCGTAATTTTCAATCGTTTCGGACAAAGGAAAAGGATTGGTTTTTCTCAGTTGTGTTTCGGGAACCACGCATTCAACATCGAGTTGTTGGCTCAAGATGGTCATGGCGGGCTCCAGGGAAGCTTCGATGTGATCCTCGTAGCAGATCTCGAAACCGCCATGCTTCAGGATTGCTTCCGCGTACCGGTTTTCAACTGCCATCGAATTCCTGAGAACGGCCGTGATCTCTCCGCGGAAATTCAGGTCAGCATCTTCGAAAGCATCCAGATCAATCTGAATTCTATTCGGCTTGTCCACCACCGTTTTGATGTGGTAGATGCCTGTCTGACGAGCGATGGTTGCGGACAAGATGCGGCGCAACGAGTTGCGCCGCCTCAGGAAGATGAACCTTGAATCGGGAAAACTCGAGGCAAGAGCTTCCAGGGCGTTTTCGAGAGGGAAGCTAAAGTATCCAAACTCAAAATGAAAACTTTTGATTTCGCAACCGTAGCGCATGATGGGATGACCAATTTGCCGCTCAATCCCTTGCTTCGCAACATCGATGAATTCCAGGAATTCGGAGCAGTCGAAACGTCCACCGCCCTTTTTACTGGATAGTTCTAGAGCCTCAAATCCGTCATAAACGACAGTACCCCCGGTAAATATTTCTCCATGCCAGAAGAAATCAGGAATGCTGGCAATTGCATTTGCAAGGACAGTACTGCCGCTACGACCAAAGTGGAACATGAAAACGTTCATTGCTTTTGCTCACTGTTTGTAAATTTCAACTTGTTCGATACCTATGAGATCTTTAATGATGCGCCGCTCTTTGAGGCCTTCCGGATCATTACGCCGATTATGCGAATCCGGATTCAGGTAGTACCTGCCGAACGCACCTTCATCGAACAGGAATTTCTCTCCCGCCTTGCTGCATTTCAGCCAGAAAGCCCAGTCGGCGCTGGTGCCATAGCTGTCTTCATCGAAGTAACCGTAGCGACTATGCAGACTCTTGCGCCACACCGGCATGCAATGCATCACATCCCTCGACATTACTTCGCCGTGTTCATTGGTACGGTATAGGTCGCTGAATCCGATCTCCGAAATGCCTTCCCCATAGAACCAGAGTTCATTCTGGTCCAAAGAGAACCAGCCCGCCTCGCCATTGGCGCGCACGCAGGAAATGCTGCCGCACGCGCCAGCCATTTCCGGGTGTTGGTTCAGAAGCTGGACCAGCCGGGCTGTGTGAAATTGGCAACGCCGGTCGTCGATGTTCGCATTCGTGATCAGCTCCGCCCGCGAACTGTCAATGGCAAGCCGCCAGCACGCGTACAGCCCGGGGTCATGATCGAGGTGAGTATAGGTTATGTAATCACGCGCGACCGGATGGCTTTCAAGGAAATCGCGCACGACGCGTTCGTCTGCATCGTCAGGATTTACATCAATGATGATCACTTCACCTTCAGCCTGCTGCGCCGCAGCGAGGACATTTTCCAGATATCCGTTCAGGAAGGCGCCGCCACGAAACAACGATGTGACGAATGATACTGCAGGCTGGTGGTGTTTCCCCGCGCTTCTCCTGTCCATACCGGGCGCCGGTTTGATGTGTGGCACGACATACGGTGCGAGCAGATTTTTCTCGCCGGAATAGTTGGACAGCGCGTTGAACAGCGCGATTAGATCGGGCATTATCCGGCTTGCCACGAACGGATGATCGAGCAGGCGGAGTGTTGCTTCGGTCGCAAATTCGCCGCCGACTTCGCAGAGCAGCAATTTGATACCCGCGACCTGGGGCCAGGCAATGAATGAATAAATATTCTCGCGGCCGCTTTCTGTCAGCCATTCCTCCAGATCGGCGAAGGTGGCGCGCCGCACCATCACGCCTGCAGCCGAGGGACTTTCCGCATCGAACGACTCGTCGAGATCGAGCGAGACATAACCAAACGCGAAATGCGTCAGATGCAGGGCGAGCAGCCTGCCCAAAGGACTCTCTAGGTCGCTTTTCTTGAGGCATATGTGTACCACAGCGTCATTTATTTCATGCAGCACATCGGCCAACAGCCAATGCAACAGGACAAGATGTCCGAATGTCACCTCGGCGCACTGCCCGAGCCGGAGGAATATCGCTTTCGGCCGCCATGTCTGCAATCTGGCGGAATGGGGCAGCAGGTTAGCCGTGCCTATGGTCGACCATGCGACACCCCTGATCGGATCGGCACCCCCGTTTCGTTCACTCTCGCGCCGATAGAGTTCCTGAATCGCTTCGAAATCACGTTGGTGTTTCTCGGCAGATGAATTGAAGCGATCGTCATGCAGGTGATACGCATTGACTTCAAGACAAGGATTGACTACTTCATACCGGGATGAGGTGCTTATTTGATAGTTGATGAACGAGTCGCAGTGGAAGCTGCCGATCGGATAGTCAAGAAAGAAATCTGCCTGAAAGGGCGTGGAAAAAATCCATACATCCGCCGAAAAGGTGTTTGGGCTTCCGTTATCGAGCCTGATCAGTCTTGCCTGGGTGCCGTCTACGGAGATATCGCGCCGGCTCAGGATCGCGATTGTTTTGGTCAGATCGAGTGCAGCCACCTTGGCGAAAGATGCATCGAAAGCGATATCGGCATTGGCGACCGCAATAATGGTTCCGGCTGGAAACAGCGTGCGTGCCGAGAAAAGCTCCTCGAAAGTCGGGCGTTTCTGATAGGGAATGATCAAGAGACGCCCGGGCGCGATGGATATCCGATCGACGATCTCTCGCAATACGGCAGCCAGCAAGCCGCTGGAAGACTCATAGTAGATCACGATGCGCTCGAATATCTCGGCATTAAGTACAACACAGGCCAAGTACTCCGGCAGGCGGAGGAGATTGTGTTCGTCATAAAGGCTGGTGACGAGACAGGCATCCGGCAGCCTCTGCTGGGGAGACTCGTATTGCCCCCCCAGCTTTTCGCGAACCTGGGCCGCCTTCAGAATGACCGCGTCAACCAGACTATCGACAGAAATCGAAAGGCTGGCCGCCTTGTCCGAACCGGCCGTCAACTGTTCGACCAGACTCGCGGTCGAGGCAATGTGGTGGGCTCCGGATCTGGACTCGAGGGCGGCGAGCGCCGAAGGTGCAGCAAAGAGGATGTTGCGACCAACTGCGGAAGCGCCATTCGCAAATGCCGGTTCCAGCGTATCCTCAACCATGATCAGCGCTTGTTCAAAAACCGGGTAATGGCGGCAAAGAACATCTATCGTTCTGGGCAAGGCGTTGCGGCAGACATCGTCCTCGCAGCGGAAGAAAAATACGCCACGCCCGGCATAGATCCGGTCAGCGAGATCCATGCTGCGGCCCGCGAAATGGGCGTCGCGCAATACCCGCGCGAGCTCGATTCCGATGTCGGCGGCCTGCCCCAGATACGGCATTGTCGCGGTTGCGCTGACGGCCAGTTGCCTCGCTGCGAAAATTTCTGACAAACGCTCTGTCGATAGATTCCGGGTCGGCGATGCTGTCGTCCGTCTGCCACGGAAAAAGTTATCCTCGATTTGCAGGAGCTTGTAATCCTGTGAGAAGGAATATGCGCCCCATGTGCCTTCGATGGTTGTGTAAAACCTGTTTTTTTCGCTTTCAAACACCGTTGGTTCAAACTGGCCAAGGAACCGCGACCGGGAGGCATCCTGATTTTCGAGCCGCTGTTCCTCGGCCTGTTCGATATGCCTGAGTGTGTATGGGTTGATGAGCTGCCCCGCCAATCCGTAATTGTGGGCGAGACGGACATACAACTCGGAATCTTCCCAGCCATAGGTGGCGATCGTTTCGTTGTAGTAGTTGGCGTTCCTGAGATCTGCCTTGTATGCGCCAAAGGTGCCATGTATATATTGTTGTCCTTCGCCGCCGGCCTCGAGACCGGATTTCCAGAATCCCCGCCGAAACTCGCCCGCCCGGAAAATGTTCTGTTCCAGGAAATCCGGTTTCAGTTCTATATCGCAGTCGAGCCGGAATACCACCTCGCGCGATGCGAATCGCAGGCCGGCGTTCAGGGCAAGTGAAGCGACCCACCGTTTTTCGCCGTCAATCCGAACAACCTTGAGCCGGGGGTCTGCATAGGGTGCCAACAATGGCCATACCTCTCTGCTGGATGACCAATCGACAACGATTATTTCATCGGCGGTCGTTGCCAGCCAGGAGTCAATAACCCTCAGGAGATTTTCCTCGCGATTCATGCAACCAGCCACCAAAGAGATTCCGGGGGACGGTTGTCCGCTGTCGATCTTGGAGAGAGCTACTCCCGGAATAGTCTCGGGGTCGGGTGGAACGTCGTCGATTTCGGGGGGAGCTATTCCCGGACTTGCCTCGGGGGGAGGTCGCCCGGTGCCGGTTTCGGAGAGCGCTGTTCTTGAGTTTGTCCCGGAAGATAAATAAGCGAATCTTTTTTCGACGCTGTTGAGCAAGGCTTCTCTTGTTGTTCTAAGGGCGGGAGGCGATTCAGTTAACTCATTCCAGGCCTCGTGCAATTTGCGTTGGTAGCCATTCTGCTCGCCTGTGCGACCCAATGCGATTGCCTGTTCAATTA
>JBDTPM010000128.1:0-1612 GCA_039932695.1 Gallionella sp.
TCGATGCGTGGTCTGCACGCCCAGATCCGCCAGGAAGTGCAGCGCCGCGACCGCCTCAACAACATCAAACTCGGGCCCGGGGGGATACGCGAGATCGAATTCACCGCACAGGTATTCCAGTTGATACGCGCCGGGCGCGATGCCAAACTGCGTGTCCGCCCCACCCAGCGCATGCTGACCCAGCTCATGGAAAGCGGTTACCTTTCCGCCCAAGTGGCTGCCGATCTCGACATGGCCTACGTCTTCCTGCGCAATCTCGAGCATCGGCTGCAATATCTTGATGACCAGCAAACCCAGGAATTACCGGAGAAAAGTGACGATCAGGAAGTCATCGCCGATGCGATGGGCTACCCGGATTTCACTGCCTTGTTGAAGCAGCTCGACCGTCATCGCACGCTGGTCAGTCTGCAGTTCGAGCAGATCTTCGGGGCACAGCAGGATCGGCAAGGTGATGCGCAACTTTGGCATGAAGACATCACCCCCGAAGAGCTGACCCGGCATCTCGAAAAACTGGGCTATCGTTCCACCTCCGAAAGTGTGCAGCGCCTGCAGCAGTTGCGCGCCGGCAGTCGTTACCGGCAATTGCCCGAGATGAGCAGGCAAAGGCTGGACAAGTTGATCCCGCAATTCATCACTCTGAGTGCGCAACACAGCGATCCGGATGGCACGCTGTCACGATTGCTGGTCATGATGGACGGGATCAGCCGCCGCGCCGCCTACCTCGCCTTCCTCGCCGAATATCCGATTGCACTGCAGCGCCTCACCACGCTGGTCGCGGCCAGCAGTTGGGCAAGCGAATACCTGACACTGCATCCGGCTTTGCTTGACGAATTGCTGGATGCACGCGAGCTGTATCAGCCGCCGGATTGGCAGCAGATAGGCGATGACCTGCTAAGTCGTCTCGATGACTGTGCTGGGGACGCCGAGCGACAACTGGACGTGCTGCGCCAGGTCCAGCAGGAGCAGACCTTTCGCCTGCTGGCGATGGATCTGCAGGGTTTGCTGCCATTGGAAAAGCTCAGCGACCATCTCAGCGACCTGGCCGATCTGCTGCTGCACCATGTACTGAGGCTATGCTGGGCTTCCGCGCGCAAGCGGCATTGCGACGTACCCAGATTCGCGATCATCGCGTATGGCAAACTGGGAGGAAAAGAACTCGGCTACGCCTCCGATCTGGATCTGATCTTTCTTTATGACGACGACCATCCCGATGCACAGGAAAACTATTCGCGTCTGGGGCAACGCATCAACACCATGCTGAGCAGCTACACTTCATCCGGGCGTTTGTATGAGATCGATCTGCGCCTGCGCCCGAATGGCGCGAGCGGCTTGCTGGTGAGCTCGGTCGCCGCGTTTGCAGAATACCAGCAGCAGCAAGCCTGGGTTTGGGAGCACCAGGCTTTGACGCGTGCCAGATTCAGCGCCGGGGACAGCCGGGTCGGCGCGGCATTCGAGCAGATCCGCAAGCAACTGCTATGCCAACCGCGCGACCTGACGACGCTGCGCACCGAGATCCTGACGATGCGCCGGAAGATGCACGAGGGGCACCCCAATGACACCGGCCTGTTCGACATCAAGCATGACAGCGGCGGCATGGTGGATATCGAATTCA
>JBDTPM010000129.1:0-3818 GCA_039932695.1 Gallionella sp.
GAACGCAACTTGCAATGCTTCGCATAGGTCTTCACGCTTTCTTCCACCTGGATCGCCAGCTCGCGTGTCGGCACCAGGATCAGCGCCCGCACCGGATGGCGCGCAGGCGAGGCGCTGGAACTGGCATGCGGCAACAATTTTTGAAGCATAGGCAGCACAAAAGCAGCCGTCTTGCCGGTACCGGTCTGCGCGCCCGCCATCAGGTCGCAGCCTTCCAGCACAAGCGGTATGGCCTGTGCCTGTATCGGTGTAGGTGTGGTGTAACCGGATGCGACCAGCGCCTTGAGGATCTCCGGCGACAACTTCAACTCTTCAAAACTGATCGTGCTCAATGTTCTAATCTCTTCAAAATGATAGTGGGCAACACTCCCAGACAGGACGACATTATACGCCACTGCCTAAAACCCCATTCAATCTCATTCTAACTATATGTTTTAGAAATGTTTTATGTTTTTTCAGGCGGTCCAGAACAATCAGATCAATTGAAAATCCTTGCTCACGCGGTTTGTGGTTGCAGTACTCAGCCCTGCATATTTGGCGAACGCCGGCCAATCTTCCAGCACAGCGCGCACTTCACGCAGAATATCGAGCGGGCGGCGCACACCGAAACGGTCCGCCTCGACAATGAAATCAGCACGTGTGATCCCGTCAAATTTTCCGTTAACCGACATCAGATGCTGATATGTCCATTCGCCCTCAGGATTATGGGCGTGGGTGATGTCATAGGCTGGTGCCAACTCCCATACACCGCCTTGCTTCAGACGGAAGGCAAAGTTTTTGGTGTGGTCGTCGCAATTGCGCGCCATGACGTTTAATGCCATGCGGCGGTACGCTTGACCGATCGCCTCGTCCCCCAGCTTGAGCTTGGCAATGACCATGAAGAGTTGGGCATAGGCATGGGTAGCACGCTGTTTGTAGTCAAGATGATCCATCGCGCAAAGCGTCTGGATATGATGTTTGGCATTATCTTCACGGTCGAAACGCCGCGTCATGAAGTGAGCACGGCCGTTTTCTTCAAGCAGGCGGGCGGCGGACATGTTGATGCCAGCCGCGCTGGCCATCAGATGATAGGCATATTCGATCCGTCCATAATCGGCGCCGGTGCCCAGCTCCTTGTCCTTGCCGACGCCATCGAACTTGAGCAACCAATGCTCGAAGCCGGGTGCGACGTCGAACTGGCCGCTGCGGATCTCATCGGTCTGCGGATTCCACGCGACCACTGCTTTGGCTCGTACGCCACCTGCCGAAGTGCCGACACGTATGATGTTGGCCAATGCTGCTTGCGCCTGCACATCACCGCTGAGATCGCCACGGATGACTTGGCGTGCGGCATCAACCAGCGATTTCATTTGTAACGGATCGCTGCTTTCGCGATGCGCGCCTTTGGCCGGCCTGAACTGCAGCGCACCCATGCCGCGCTTGCCCATGTAGGCCAGGCGATCCAGTGTCGTGATCGCATTTTTCGCAACGCCCTTGCTGCTCATCCACGCATCGATCAAAGCATTGCCGAAATCGTCGGGCAGCGAATCGGCCAGCAATCCGGGCAAGCGTTTGAAACTCACCTCAGGCAGGTTCGGAAAGGCAAAGACGGGTCGGCTGGTATCGGCCAGCGGCATGGTCAGTGGCGCCAGTTCAACGCCGTTACGCCGCCATCCGGAATCATAGGCAAAGACGTAACAACCGAGGCGCGGATCAGATGCCACAGCACCGACCACTTGGCCCCAGATGCTGACCTCGATTACCGGCGTATCCATCACTTTGTGGTGTGTCGCGTACGCCGAACCCGCTGCGGCGATTTCGCCAGTCGCAGCAATACCATCGGATCGACACTCACTTCCGGCGCCAGCAGATCCAGCCCTTGCAGCTGATCAAGCGCCTTCAGCACTCTCAGTAGTGTCTCGACTGTGGAACCCCGCCCCGATTCCATGTTGCGCAAAGCCTTTTCCGAGATACCGGCTTTCTCCGCAGTTTCTTGTTGCGAAAGATTCCGGGAGAGACGCAAACGGCGCACGCGCTCGCCAAGCAAGACCTGCAGCTCATCAGGTGTATTAAATATCAGCGCAGCCATCGGTCAATATATACCTATTAATGTGGTTTATTCCACTTAAACAGTCATTTTGTTCCGATTGATGCTATTACATAAAACAGATAAAGTCAATCGGTAGTTTTATACCTGTTAAATAGTATAAATATTGTTAACAGGCTAAACAATGCCTGTTAACAATTTTATATGGTATTGAGAGGATGGTGGGCAAGAAAGCTTCCTGCACACACCGAAAACCTCCCTTGAATAAGAGAGGACTAGAGGGGTTTGTCAGCCAATCGCCTTCTTCACGATCTCCAGCAGATCCGCCGGCCAGCGCGGGGCGAGTGTCAGCGCAGTCTGGTGGCCGCGCTCCGACATCTTCCTCCAGGTCTTGCGCACGATGCTGGTCATCTTGGACTCGCTGTACTGCGGTGCAAAAGGCGCGAAATAGAATTCCAGAAACACCAGGCAGATCACATCCTCCAGCGTTTGCCCGTCCTGGCCGGCCAGCTTGATGCGATCCTTCATCAACAGCGACCTGACCTGCTCGCACATCTGCTCGTCATAGCCCGACTGCTGCATGATCTCGGCCGCGATGTCACCATGCATCTTCGCCAAGGTAATGCGCCATTGGTTGTATCCGTCGCGACCCAGCGAATATTCGTTGCGCGGGATCTTCCAGCGACAGATATGCTGGGCGCGCGTGGCGAGTTGAAGCGCTTCGGATGCATCGGGCTCGTATTTGTCCAGCCAGGCCGTCATACGCTGCGCATAAAGCAATTCCTTGGGATATTCCTTGCCCTCAAATACTTCCTTGTTGGGGTCTGCTGCATTAGCCGCGTCAAAACGGGCGATTGCTTTCTGGAAATGTTCGGATAATTTGGTCATATTGTTTCACTCGAATTAATTGTTTGCTTTCAGAAAATCATCCAACACTGATGTGTCAATCGACAAAAGATTCCGCCGGGTGGTAGTCCAGGCCGAACGCTTCGGCGACCTTCTTGTGAGTCACTTTTCCGTCCAGGATGTTGAGCCCCTTGAGCAGCGCCGGGTTTTCCTTGAGAGCCGATTTGCAACCCTTGTTTGCTAATATAAGCACATAAGGCAAGGTCGCATTGGTCAATGCCAGCGTCGAGGTGACCGGCACGCCGCCGGGCATATTGGCGACGCCGTAGTGGACGATGCCATCAACCATGAAAGTCGGATTCTCGTGCGTGGTTGGATGCATCGTCTCGACACAGCCGCCCTGGTCGATGGAGACATCCACGATCACCGCACCCTTGTGCATCGTCTTGAGATCTTCGCGGCGTATCAATCTGGGCGCAACGGCACCATGAACCAGCACCGCGCCGATGACCAGATCGGCACTGGCGATCTGTTTCAGCAGAGTATGCCGGTCCGAAAACACCATATGCACGTTGGCCGGCATCACTTCGCTGAGATAGCGCAGCCGCTCCAGTGAAACATCCAGGATAACGACCATGGCACCGAGTCCCGCTGCGATCTTTGCTGCGTTGGCCCCGACCACCCCGCCGCCGATTATCACCACTCTGGCGGGCGGCACACCCGGTACACCGCTGAGCAGAACGCCTCGTCCGCCGTAAAGTTTTTCCAGATACTTTGCCCCTTCCTGTACCGCCATGCGCCCGGCCACTTCCGACATCGGTGTCAGCAACGGCAACTCTCGCGAAGGCAGCTCGACGGTCTCATAAGCGATGCAGTTCGCGCCGGAGGTGATGTGCGCTCGGGTCAGTTGCTCGCTGGCGGCGAAATGAAAATAGGTGAAGATGAT
>JBDTPM010000130.1:0-7548 GCA_039932695.1 Gallionella sp.
GACGCGACGAAAGCGGCGCGAACTTCTGCACCCACCTCGAATGCATCCTGACTGATTGCCGGACCGAACCAAACCATCAGATCCTGAGGCGCGACATCCATCGCCCGCACGGCGGCTTCGATGACGCCTGCCGCCAAACCTTTCCATCCGGCATGTACCGCGCCGACCACACTGCCCTGCTTATCGCACAGCAACACCGGCAGGCAATCGGCAGTCATCACCACGCACACGGCATCGCGATGCCGCGCGATACAGGCGTCGGCCTGAGGCAAACAGCTCGCCATATCGGCATTCGCCACCACCGTGCCATGCACCTGCTCAAGCCAGACCGGCTCACTGGGCAACAGTTTGTTCAGCAGCATGCGGTTTCGTTCCACGGCCAATGGCGCATCGCCGACATGGCTGCCCAGATTCAGGCTGCGATACGGAGCGACACTGCCGCCTCCCAGGCGGGTGGTCTGCAAGGCCTTCACAGCAGCGGGCGCGGGCCAGTCAGGAATGATGCAATGATCGAGGATGTTCATTTGTTGCGCTCCTCAACCCCCCTCGATCCCCCCTTATCAGGGGGGAAGACAATCTCCTCCCCTGACAAGGGGAGGCCGGGAGGGGGGGGAGAAACAACCGCGCGTATCTGTTGCAGCAATCGCGTCATGTCTTCGGGCAGCGGCACCTGCCATTCCATCACCTCGCCGCTGACCGGATGCTCCAGTGCCAATCGCGTTGCATGCAAAGCCTGACGAGGAAAACCGCTCAGCAATTCGCGCAGTTGCGGCACGCATTTTTGCGGGCCTTTCAGATACACATGGTCGCCGACCAGCGGATGCTTGAGGTGCGCCAGATGCACGCGGATCTGGTGGGTGCGGCCGGTTTCCAGACGACAGCGCAGCAAGGTGCAGCTTGGAAACCGCTCTTCGATCTGATAGTGCGTGACCGCCGGCTTGCCGTTTTCCACCACCGCCATCTTGACGCGCTGGGTCGGATGCCTGCCGATCGGTGCATCCACTTTGCCGGCGCGAGTCAATTCACCGTGCACCAGGGCCAGATATTCGCGCTTAACGCTGCGCGCTTCCAGTTGTCTCACCAGCGCGGTCTGCGCGGTGAGTGTCTTGGCCACCACCAGCAGGCCGCTGGTATCCTTGTCCAACCTGTGCACGATACCGGCACGCGGCACGGCCTCGAGCTGAGGCGCGTGATGCAGCAGTGCATTGAGCAGGGTGCCCTCCCAGTTGCCGCTGCCGGGATGCACTACCAGTCCGACCGGTTTGTTGATCACCAGCAACGCATCGTCTTCATGGACGATGTCGAGCGCGATGTCCTCGGCCTGATAGGGTTGTTCGGCGGGATGGATTTGCGGGAACACCTCCAGCTTTTCTCCGCCCCACACCTTTTGCTTGGTTGTGGCAAATGCGCCATCCACTGTGACCTGCTGCGCGGTGATCCAGTCCTGCAGGCGGCTGCGCGAATACTCCGGCAACAGTTTTGCGAGAGCCTGGTCAAGACGCAGCCCGCCGCAATCATCCGGAACCATGAACTGCAACGCGTCCTGGCAATCGGGATCTACGCCCGCGTCCTCTTCATCCGCGGTTTGCAGCGATGTTGGGTGCTTGCCTTTGGTAGTGTCAACTCCAGTGTCAATTCCGCATTCAGCTTGCTGAATAGCGGATTGCCTACCTTTGGCACACGCGGTTTTCCGCGTAGTGGATTCACTAAAAGTAGGCGATCCTCTAAGTTCTTTCGAACTTGAGGAGTCGACACGCCTGCCTTTGGTAGTGTCAACTCCACACGCGGATTTCCGGGTAGTGGATTGCCTGCCTTTGGTATAATCGCGCAAATCATCTTTTGGATCAGTCATGCGCCATAGTTTAGCCGTAATCCTGCTGCTCACGTTAGCCGCTTGCAGTTCCCCGTCAGGGCCGGATGCCAACGACCCGGCAAAATCCGCTACTGCCGAAGAAATGTACACCGAAGCCATGACGACTCTAAAGGAGGAAAATTACGAGTCGTCCATCAAGAAGTTCGAATCCCTGCAATCGCGTTATCCCTATGGACGATATGCACAGCAGGCGCAACTTGAGATCGCTTATGCCTATTACAAGCAGAGCGAGGCGGAATCCGCGATCTCTGCCGCCGATCGTTTCATCAAGCAGTACCCGAACAGCCCGCATGTGGACTATGCCTTCTACCTGAAGGGCCTGGCCAACTTCCACGGCGATATCGGCCTGTTTGGTTTGCAGGGCGACCCCACCGAACGCGACCCAAAAGCAGCGCAGGATTCGTTCGCGGCATTCAAGGATCTGGTCGCGCGCTTTCCCGGCAGCAGCTACGCTCCCGATGCACGATTGCGCATGCAATATCTGATCAACGCGCTGGCCAAATATGAGGTCAATGTCGCCGGGTACTATCAGCGCCGCGGTGCGCACATCGCTGCGGTGAACCGTGCCAAGGAAGTATTGACGCAGTATCCGAATGCTCCCGTAACGCACGATGCGCTGCTGATACTGGTGCAAAGCTATGCAGCGATGGGCATGAAACAACTGAGTGACGATGCACAACGCGTGCTGGACAAGAACTTCCCGCCGGAATCAACTGCGCAGGCAAGCATGGGCAACAAAAATTCAGAGTAGAGATTATATCAATGTCCCATCCTCAACCCTGTCTTCTGACATGAGATTTTGCAGCCTGTGTGGCGGTCCGGTCGAGTTACGAATCCCGACGGATGACAACCGCGCACGTCATGTGTGCACTTCCTGCGGAGAAGTGCATTACCAGAACCCAAAAATGATCGTCGGTGCCATCCCGGAATGGCAGGGCAAAGTCCTGCTGTGCCGCCGAGCCATCGAACCTCGCCACGGACTGTGGACCCTGCCCGCCGGATTCATGGAGAACGGCGAAACCACCGCCGAGGCGGCCGCACGCGAAACACTGGAAGAAGCCAATGCCAAGGTGGAGATCGGCGATTTGTATACGCTTTACAACGTGGCCCACATCAACCAGGTGCACATGCTGTTCCGCGCCACACTGAAAGACCCTGAATTTTCTCCCGGCGCGGAAAGCCTGGAAGTACGGCTGTTCGACGAGCAGGATATTCCGTGGGATACCCTTGCGTTCCGCGCGGTACGTTTCACGCTGCAACACTACTTCGCCGATCGCCGGAAAGGCAGTTTTCAGTTCCACACCGGCGACATCCCACCCCTTTGAGCATGGTCCGAGCAGCGCTGTACGCCACACGGAAACCTTGCACCAAATATCAATCTGCCTATAATCCCGCCCGTCGCTCCGGTATCACCGAAAACCTCATGAATGAAATTCGCCCCGCTGCACCGATCACCATCCTGTTGGCAGCTAACCTGCTGTTGGCCGGCTGTGCAGCGGAGCGCACCCATGGTGACGTGCTTGAACCGCTCAATCGCGGCATTTACCGGTTCAACGAAAGCGTTGACAAGGCGGTGATCAAACCGGTCGCGCAAGGCTATAACGCCGTAATGCCGTTACCCGGCAAGATCATGGTGGGCAATTTCATCTCCAATCTGGACGATGTGCTGGTCACCGCCAACGACTTGCTGCAATTCAAATTTAACCAGGCCGCATCCGATGGCGCGCGCGTGCTGTTCAACTCCACCTTTGGTGTGTTCGGATTGTTCAACGTCGCGGACAGGCTGGAAAAACATAACGAGGATTTCGGCCAAACACTCGGCTATTGGGGCGTAAGCAGCGGACCTTATCTGGTGCTGCCGCTGCTCGGACCGAGCTCGGTGCGCGATGCAGCCGGTCTCTATGTGGACGGATTTGGCAGCGTGCCATACAACATCCGGCACATCCCCACCCGCAACCAGTATTATGCGGCAAGTGGCATTCACCGGCGCTCAGCGCTGCTGGATCAGGAGAAGGTGCTGGATGAAGCGGTGATAGACCGATACGAATTCATACGCGACACTTACCTGTTGCGCCGCAAAAGTCTGGTGTCCGACGGTATTCTTCCTCGCGCACGCTATGAAGATGTTGGGGACTGAGACTATACCCGGTTGCAGCGCATCCATAGTTGCCCGGGAAATTGGCCAGGATATGCTGGTCGGGTGACCCGATCGCGTAACCCCTTACGCTCCCACTCAAATAAAAAGGCCTGCAACAGCAGGCCTTTTTGCTTTCATCGCTAGAAGTTCAAAATCCAGCACGCAGTGCGGCGATGCGCTCATCAAGTGGCGGATGGGTCATGAACATCTTGGCAAACGCATGGCCCCCGGAGATGCCGAAGGCGGCGATCTTTTCCGGCAAGGCGGCCTGTTCGTGATTGATCTTCAGGCGCTCCAGCGCGGCGATCATCTTTCCGCGTCCGGCCAGACTCGCGCCGCCCGCATCTGCCCGGAATTCCCGCTGGCGCGAGAACCACATCACGATGATGCTGGCCAGCACACCCAACACCAGTTGCGCGACGATCTCGGCGGCGAACGCGCCGATGCCGGGACCGCGCTCGTTCTTGAGCAGCACTCGATCCACGAAGTAGCCGAACAGCTTGGCGAAAAAGATCACGAAGGTGTTCACCACGCCCTGGATCAGCGCCAGCGTCACCATGTCGCCATTTGCGACGTGGCTGATTTCATGCGCCAGCACCGCTTCTGCTTCGTCGCGGCTCATGTTGTGGAGCAAGCCGGTACTCACCGCCACCAGCGCGTCGTTGCGATTCCATCCGGTGGCGAACGCATTCACATCCGGTGCATCATAAATGGCCACTTCCGGCATACCGACACCCGCCACTTGCGCCTGTTTGCGCACAGTGTCCACCAGCCAGCGCTCGGTCGGGTCGATCGGATTCTCGATGACCCGCGCACCGACCATGCGCTTGGCCGACCACTTGGACATCGCCAGCGAGATCAGCGAACCGGCAAAACCGATCACCGCAGACAGCACCAGCAGCGCGCCGAAGTCGATACCACCGGTTTCGTTCAGCCAGCGGTCGACGCCGAGCAGGCGCAGTGTGATGTTGATCACGAACACCACCGCCATGTTGGTCAAAATGAACAAAAAAATCCGTTTCATGCTGTCATCTCCATTATCTAAAAATACACGGTAAATTCTACCATCTCCTTTACAGCGGCTTTCCAGATGGGGTTCACATCGCCAGATTTCAAGAGTTGGTACATCAAGTGGTAAACTCGCCGAAATTCGAAACCCTGAGGGAGAAAAAGTTGCAGGAGCTGCTCAATCATCCCGCCGTACAAGCCGGCCTGGCGCCTTTCCTGGCCGCGCTCGTCACAGCCGAATTGTTCCAGCGCGCCAGATTGAGCGGCCTGGCCATCATCGCCGGCTTTGCCGCCACGGTATTCCTGGCCAGCGATTTCAACTTTGACCCGCTCACCGCAACGCGCAAGATCGTTCTGTGTGGGTTGGCCGGTGCGGTGCTCGCCTTGCTTCTCGACCTGTTGCGGTTGCGCTGGTTCGGAATGCTGCTGCCTGTGCTCGGCGGCGGCGCCGCCGTTTGGGCCGCACAACGGATACTTCAGCAGCAGGAACCCCAGTTGATGTTGCAATGGGCTGCGGCTTGCGCGGCTTATGTCGCATTCCTGGTATGGGGCATGGACAAACTGCTGGACCAGGAGCCGCTGCGCGCCGCAAGTGCCGCTACCGCGCTGGGCTTCGGCACGGGCGCCGCTGCACTGGTCGGCGCGTCTGCATTGCTCGGCCAATTCGGCCTCGCGGTCGGGTCTGCAGCGGCCGCACACCTGCTGATCCAGATGTTCACCAACCAGACGCTCACAACCGGGCGAGTGTTTACGCTTCCGGTCGCACTGATCGCCGGGCTGACCGGCTGCATAGCCGTGCTCGGCGCACGACTTCCCTGGTACGCGTTGCCCATTCTGGCCGGCATACCGCTGGCTGCCCGGCTGGTACACTTGCCCGGAAATTCGGTCCGGATGCAAAGCATGCTTCTGACCATGCTGACCTTCGCCATCGCGGCTGGTGCGGTTTATTTGACCTGGCGCTCGGCCGGTGATGTACCGTTCTGAGGTTTTACGAAAACCGTTAAACCAGACATTCCGGCCCCTCGACATGCTCAGTATGAGCTGACCTGTAGTTGGGCCGGAATGATGAAATCAGAATTTTTTGAGGTTTACAGAAACATCAGCAGTTGCTACTATACGAATTCAAACGCTTGTTTGATTTTTTTATCCACGAAAGGAACGACCATGCACAAGTCCGTATTTGCTTTACTCGCAATCAGTCTTGCACTCCCGCTTTCCGCTCTGGCTGCAGACAGTTACACGATAGATCCGGCCCACACCTTCCCGCATTTCAGCATCAGCCATCTGGGCTTCTCCACCATGCAAGGCCGGTTCGACAGCACCAGCGGCAAAGTGACACTGGATCGCGCGGCAAAAACCGGCTCGGTTGAAGTTGCAATCGAGACCGCCTCGATCAGCACCGGTTTCGCCAAGCGTGACGAGCATCTGCGCGGACCTGACTTTTTCAACGCAGCGGAATTCCCGGCCATCAGCTACAAATCCACTGCGGTCCATTTCAAGGGTGATAAACCCGACAGCGTGGACGGCAACCTGACCATATCGGGTGTCAGCAAACCAGTCATCCTGAAGATCGATGCATTCAATTGCGGCACGAACCCGATGAGCAAAAAGGACACGTGCGGTGCGGCGGCAAGCACTCAGATCAAGCGTTCCGACTTCGGCGTGAAATATGGGCTGCCAGCCGTTGGCGATGACGTGAAGCTGGTATTCGAGATCGAAGCCATCAAGAACTGATACAAAAGCCGGGCAAAATAAAGGCAGTCCGCGAGGACTGCCTTATTTATTTCTGCTCGGGCACGGCAATCCGGCGCAAGCCAGACTGGCCAATACCTTTAGCGGCTTCAAAGTTCATTGCAGGCACCAACAACGCAGCGACTCTTCGAATTAAATGCCTCCATCGAACAACCTGCTTGAACTACCAATTATCGGCCTTCATCCACCGTCCGTCGATTATCACTATAGTTGGCAGGCGTCTTTATGGAGAATCTGAACCGGCGATGAAACATTGTTGCCCATGCTCTCCTCCTCCCCCTGAGCATGTGTTCTGACTCCAAGTCGGAACCACGTTATCCCCCATGCCATAACGGCTTGGGGGATTTTTTAAGGCATTGGGCAAGTGATCTGCATAACATGAATGCGGGGGGTTCTCGAATTCCATATCTCTTCCGCCATCGCTTCCCTACTGGGCAGTCGCTGCAATTGTTGGTGGTTACGTTGGTTCGGAATACGGCAGCAAGCGGCTGGGAAATCCAGTCATACAAAAACTACTCGCACTCGTATTGGTGATAGCCGGGGCAAAAATGATTGCAACGGCCTGACTTGCCGCTGCGTTAAACGAAAATCCGTTCACACAAAATTCTGGACTCCTTCAGCCGTGCGTAACGTGCAATGCCGCAGACAGCCCGCCCGCCATTTTTTCAGCAGCCTCTCACCGGACGTACGGCGAATTCAGCCGGATGTCACCTCGGCATGGCGAGCCGCAGCAGCTTCCAGCGCCTGTTCAAGAGGCATTCCCGCGTCCACCGCGTCC
>JBDTPM010000131.1:0-5884 GCA_039932695.1 Gallionella sp.
AACGGTCGGCATCCAGCGTGGCGGAAGTGATGATAAGTTTGAGATCGGGGCGGCGAGGCAGTAATCGTTTGAGGTAGCCGAGCAGAAAATCGATGTTCAGGCTCCGCTCGTGCGCCTCGTCGATGATCAGCGTGTCATAATTTTTCAGCAGCGAGTCGCTGTGAATTTCCGCCAGCAGTATCCCGTCGGTCATCAGCTTGATGCTGGTATCGGGCGATACTTTGTCGTGGAATCTCACCTTGTAGCCGACAGCACCGCCGAGTTCGGTTTTCAATTCAAATGCGATGCGTGTCGCTACTGTGCGCGCAGCCACGCGCCGCGGCTGGGTGTGGCCGATGCAGCCCAGCACACCGCGACCCAGCGTCAAACAGATCTTCGGCAACTGCGTGGTCTTGCCCGATCCGGTTTCGCCGCACACGATCACCACCTGATTCTCGCTGATCGCACGCGCCAGATCCGCGCGCTTGCCCACCACCGGCAGATCGGCAGGAAACTCGATCGTGGAGAGAGAATCAAGACGCGCCTTGCGGCGCAATGCGCTCGGGGATAGCACGGAATTCACTGTCAAATTTCCAAAAGAAAAGGGATTAGCACATTGCCAATCCCTTGTTATGGTGGGTCGTGGTGGACTTGAACCACCGACCAAAGGATTATGAGTCCTCTGCTCTAACCAACTGAGCTAACGACCCAAAGAGGATTAATCCTCGCTGTCGAGGAAGCTCTTGAGCTTCTCGGAACGCGATGGATGACGCAACTTGCGCAGTGCCTTTGCTTCGATCTGCCGGATACGTTCACGCGTCACATCGAATTGCTTGCCTACCTCTTCCAGCGTGTGGTCGGTGTTCATTTCGATGCCGAAGCGCATCCGCAGCACTTTGGCTTCGCGCTGCGTCAGGCTGTCCAGAATGTCGGCGGTCGCGCCGCGCAAACTCTCGTAGATCGCCGCATCGATCGGCACGGTGGTATGCGAGTCTTCGATGAAATCACCGAGGTGCGAATCATCGTCGTCGCCCACCGGGGTTTCCATCGAGATCGGCTCTTTGGCGATCTTGAAGATCTTGCGGATCTTGTCTTCCGGCATCTCCATCTTGATCACCAGCGTTGCGACGTCCGGCTCCATGCCGGTTTCCTGCATGATCTGCCGCGAGATGCGGTTCATCTTGTTGATGGTCTCGATCATGTGCACAGGGATGCGGATGGTGCGCGCCTGATCGGCGATGGAACGAGTGATCGCCTGGCGTATCCACCAGGTGGCATAAGTCGAAAATTTGTAACCGCGGCGGTATTCGAACTTGTCCACCGCTTTCATCAGGCCGATATTGCCCTCCTGGATCAGGTCGAGGAATTGCAGACCGCGATTGGTATATTTTTTGGCGATGGAGATCACCAGACGCAGGTTGGCCTCGATCATGTCGCGCTTGGCGCGGCGTGCCTTGGCCTCTCCGTTAGTCATCTGCCGGTTGATCTCCTTCAGGTCGCGGATCGGGATACCGACGCGCTGCTGCAGATCCAGCAGGTGCTGCTGCTGCTCCACGATGGCGTGCTGGTAACGACCCAACGTTTCCCCGTAAGGTTTTTTCGACTTCAGCTCCTGGGTCACCCATTGCAGATTGCCTTCATTGTCCGGGAATGACTTGATGAAATACGGGCGCGGCATCTTGCCCTTGGTGACGCACATCTCCTGGATGGTACGCTCGCTGCGACGGACTTCTTCGACCAGGCCGCGCATGGTGTCGCACAATGCATCCACTTGCTTCGCCGAGAAGCGGAACTTCATCAGCTCGTCGGAGATACCAGCCTGCAGCTTGTCATACTGCTTGCTGCGATAACCGAATTTCTCGTATGCCTTGCCGATCTTGTTGAACAGGCCGGCGATCACATCAAAACGTTCCAGCGCATTGGCTTTCAGCAGCGCCAGATTCGCCGCAGCGACGGCGGCAGCGGCAGCGGCAGCGGCTTCTTCGTCTTCTTCATCCGCATCGTCGGCATGGGCTTGCTCGGCTTCTTCGTCGCCCTCTGCACCCATCACGGATGTATCTTCGACATCCACAAACCCATCGATCAGTTCATCGATGCGCATCTGATCGGCTCTTATCTTCTCAACCAGTGCCAGGATCTCGGCTATCGTCGCCGGACACATCGAGATCGCCTGAATCATGTGCTTCAGGCCTTCTTCGATACGTTTGGCGATCTCGATTTCTTTTTCGCGAGTGAGCAGTTCGACCGTACCCATTTCCCGCATATACATGCGCACCGGGTCGGTGGTGCGGCCGAATTCCGAGTCCACCGTGGAAAGCGCGGCCTCGGCTTCTTCCACCGCATCTTCATCCGCTGCCGCAGGCGCGGCATCCGACATGATCAGGGTCTCGGCATCGGGAGCCACGTCGCACACCGAGACGCCCATCTCGTTGATCATGCTGACCACGCCTTCGATCTGCTCGACTTCGAGCATATCCGGCAAATGGTCGTTGATTTCAGCATAGGTCAGGTAGCCGCGCTCTTTGCCCAGCACGATCAGGGCCTTCAGGCGCGTCCGCCGCGCCTCGATATCCTGTTGCTGGTCAAGAACCGGCTGCGCGACGACTTCAGCTTGTTTCTTGCCCGGTTTCTTTTTGTCTTTAGGCTTTGCCATGTTCAAATTCCCGATTGCGTAAGGCGCCAGAATGGTTTCTGGCCGCCGAAAAGCGGCGGATTATACCTGATTCCGCCTGAATTTTCCTAACCTCTTTAGATGCTTAGCTTTGCATAGCCATTCGACTAAGCTGGCAACAAACGCCAGCCAAGTCGCTGGTTAGCCTCGTTGCAGCAATAACCGGTATTGCTCGCGCTCCAGGTCGCTCAGATTGGACAGGCCACCTTGTGCCAATTTCGCCTGCAACGTTTGAAACTGCTGACGGCGCTGGCCATCGTTATGCTGACTGATCAGCCCGGCAAACTCGGCAGACACGTCAAAGTTCTCGCCCCAATTCAACATGTCGGCCTCTGCCGCTGCCAGCGTCTTTTCATGTGCCGTGCCCTGGAACATCTGCATGAGTGCGGGGCTGCTCAATGCATAATCCGCTTCGCGCAACACCAGCAACATCGCTGCAACCGCCTCGGCCTCAGCGCTTTCACCATGCCATTCGGCAGAAAGTTGGGCACCCAACTCCGGTTGCGCCAACAGGCATTGCAGCAATAGCCGGTGCGCCGAAGGTGCCGAGCGCCCGGCTTTTTGATAGCTCCTGCGTGGCGCGCGCGCAACCGGTTCGATTGCATACAACGCTTCGAGTTCCTCTTGGCTGACACCGGAAAGTGCCGCGACTTCCTTGCGCAGCAATAGCGCGGTAGCAGGTGCAATGATCGCGGTCAGCAAGGGCTTGGCGCGCTGCAACAATTGATTGCGCCCTTCCTGGCTGCGCAAGTCCAAGCCCGCACTGACTTCGCGCAACAGATAGGCAGACAAGGGCATGGCTTCCTGCACGCGCTGCTCAAAAACATCCTTGCCGAATTCGCGGATGAAGCTGTCGGGATCATGCTCGACCGGCAGGAACAGGAAGCTGATGCGCTTGCCATCCTGCAGATAGGGCAGCGCGTTTTCCAGCGCCCGCCAGGCTGCACGCTGTCCTGCCAGGTCGCCGTCGAAACTGAACACGATATGTTCGGTGAGCCGCAGCAATTTCTGCACGTGGTACGGCGTGGTCGCCGTTCCCAATGTCGCCACCGCATATTCCACATCGTGTTGCGCCAGTGCCACCACATCCATGTAGCCTTCCACCACCAGCACTCTCTGAACGGCACGGATGGCCTTTTGCGCCTGAAACAGGCCATACAGTTCGCGGCCCTTTTCAAACAACGGGGTTTCCGGCGAATTGAGATATTTGGGTTCACCCTTGTCCAGCACGCGTCCGCCGAAACCGATGACCTGGCCGCGCACGTTGATGATCGGGAACATGATGCGGTCGCGGAAGCGGTCGTAGCGCTTCCCCTCGTCGCTAGCTATCACCATGCCGGTCTCACCCAGCGTATCGCTCTGATAATCCGGAAAGGCTGCCGCAAGGTTCTGCCATGCATCCGGCGCATATCCGATGCCGAATCTTGCGGCGATCTCGCCGCTCAGTCCGCGCTGCTTGAGATAATCGATCGCGCGTTGGGATAGCTTGAGTTGCTCGCGGTAATAGCGCGTGGCGGTTTGCATCACCTCATACAGATCGGGCGCGACTTTCTGGTATGCCTCACCTGCCTGGGCTCGTTCGCGCGGAACCTCCAGGCCTGCGCTGCGTGCCAATTCCTCGATCGCGTCGACATAGCCCAGCCCGGCGTGCTCCATCACAAAGCCGATCGCAGTGCCGTGAGCACCGCAACCAAAGCAATGATAGAACTGCTTGGACTGACTGACAGTGAATGAGGGTGACTTTTCGGTGTGGAACGGGCAGCAGGCGACGAAATTGGCACCGGCCTTTTTGAGCGGCACATAGCGCTCGACCACGTCCACGATATCGAGGCGATTGAGCAGGTCCTGTATGAAGCTTTTTGGAATCACGCCAGCCCTCGTATCACGTGGTGTAGAGAACATTTTTTGGTTTCACTCCTTCCACCTGACAGGCGGAAGGCATGGAAGTAAGTGACGCTATTAGTCCTCTACTCCCACCTTGGCTTCTCCCCCTGCGAGAGGAAGAGGTTTTCTGCGTTACTTGGACAACTTGGTGTTACTTGGACAACCGGGACTTGATCAATGCCGAGACCTTGCCCATGTCGGCGCGGCCGGCCAGTTTGGGTTTTACCACACCCATCACCTTGCCCATGTCTTGCGGGCCGGCAGCTCCAGTCGCGGCAATCGCTTCGACCACAGCCTTGGTGATTTCGGCTTCGCTGAGCTGTTGCGGCATGTAGGTGGCCAGCACACTCATCTCGAACTTTTCGATATCGGCCAGATCCTGGCGCCCAGCCGCCTCGTACTGGCTGATGGAATCGCGCCGCTGCTTGTTCATCTTTTCGATGATGGCGACCACGTCCGCGTCGGACAATTCGATGCGCTCATCCACTTCGCGCTGCTTCATCGCGGCAAGCAATAGCCGGATTGCCCCGAGGCGCGCCGCATCCCTGGCGCGCATCGCGGTTTTCATGTCTTCAGTGATTTGCTGCTTGAGGCTCATATCTTAACCAACCGTTGCCGCCCAGGACGGGCAGCATATTGGCAAGCGCAGTTGTTTTTCAACAATGCTACTAATAGAGCTTGGGAGGGAGAACCTGGCTCATCAAACGCTTGTAGTGGCGCTTCACGGCAGCAGCCAGCTTGCGCTTGCGCTCTGCGGTAGGCTTTTCATAAAACTCGCGGGCGCGCAGATCTGTCAGCAACCCGGTTTTTTCCACGGAACGCTTGAAACGACGCATCGCTACTTCAAACGGCTCATTCTCTTTTACACGTACTGTTGTCATGAACAAACTACCTTCTACTGAAAAATCGAGGGCGTGATTCTAACAAAACGCCCTGCCCCCCACAACAGTTATTTAACTGACTGTAATTCTGGCAAATTTGCGCTTGCCGACCTGGGCGACGGTGACTGCACCCGCCTTGATTTGCATGGCTTTGTCGCTGACTTTTTCGCCGTCGAGTTTGGCGCCGCCCTGCTCTATCATGCGCAGGGCTTCAGAGGTACTGGAGACCAGCCCGGCCTGTTTGAGCATCTGGGCGATGCCGATGTGGCCATCGGAACTTGCGACAGTGATTTCCGGCATGTCATCCGGCAGCACGCCCTGTTTGAAGCGCGCCTCGAATTCAGACAATGCGGCCACGGCAGCTTGTCTGGTGTGGAAGCGCGTGACGATCTCCTGCGCCAGCAGCACCTTGATCTCCCGCGGGTTGCGGCCTTGTGAAACTTCTTCGCGCCACTTGGCGATAGTCGCC
>JBDTPM010000132.1:0-3671 GCA_039932695.1 Gallionella sp.
GAAGCGCTTTGCCAGCGGGGTGTATGCAGTGTGGTATCCGCAGTTGCAGCGCGCCGAGGCGCGGGAATTACCGGAGCAACTCAAGCAACTGCCGGTGAAGAGCTGGCTGAATGTCGCGCTCAGCGTGCAAGCGCCCGGCGAAGACGGTTTCGGCATGCACGGCAGCGGCATGTTCATCCTCAATCCGCCGTGGTTGTTGCATGGCGTGTTGCAGGAGGTGATGCCATACCTGGTTGAGGTGCTGGGGCAGAACGGCGAGGGCAGTTTCGTGCTGGAATTTGAAGAGAACGCCGCCGCATGAAACAATCAACTATGCTTACATTTAAACAAGATTGCCGCCGCTGTACACGCCTGGCCGGTTTTCTCGAACAGGTGCGGGCCGAACACCCCGACTACCATGCCCTGCCGGTGAGTTCGTTCGGCGCTATCGGCACCCGGTTCCTGATCGTCGGGTTGGCGCCGGGCATGCACGGCGCGAACCGCACCGGACGTCCGTTTACAGGAGATTTCGCGGGCAACCTGCTGTATGGCTCGCTGCACAAATACGGCTTCGCCAGCAGTGCCGACCCGTTGAACGGGGCGGGCGATGCCAATCCCGCATTGAAGTTGAAAAACTGCCGTATCACCAACGCGGTGCGCTGCTTGCCGCCACAGAACAAGCCCGAGCCTGTCGAAATTCGAAATTGCAACGCTTATGTCGCGGAAGAATTGGCGATGCTGCCTCATGGCGCGGCGATATTGGCACTGGGCACGATCGCCCATCAGGCGGTGCTGATGGCATTGAACCTGCGCAAGAGCGAATTCCCGTTTGGGCACGGCGCGCGACATGAACTGCCGGGCGGTCTGACGCTATTCGACAGCTACCATTGCAGCCGCTACAACACCCAAACCAAACGCCTGACCACGGCGATGTTCGAGGCGGTGATCGGCGATATTGCGACGCATCTTGTAGGGGCGCGATTTATCGCGCCTGCTTCATGATCAGGGCGCGATAAATCGCGCCCCTACAAAAACATGCACACCACAGAACCATTCGACCCTCAAACCATACTTGCCAGCCTGCCATTGCTGCCGGGCGTGTATCGCTTTTTCGATGCCAAGGGTGAGGTGCTGTATGTAGGAAAGGCGAATCAACTCAAAAAGCGCGTAGCGTCCTACTTCAAGAAAACCAATGTTTCACCGCGCATCCGACTGATGGTTTCGCATATCACGCGCATCGAAACCACGGTAACGCGTTCAGAAACCGAGGCTTTGCTGCTCGAAAATAACTTAATAAAGTCATTAAGACCACGCTATAACATATTGTTTCGTGATGATAAATCGTATCCGTATATTGTGCTTACCGGGCATCAGTTCCCGCGCCTGACTTACTATCGCGGCACGCCCAATCGCCAGCATCAATACTTCGGTCCTTACCCGAATTCCTATGCCGCCAAGGAAAGCATGCAACTGCTGCAGAGGATCTTCCGCATCCGCACCTGCGAAGACAGCGTGTTCAGCAATCGCACCCGTCCGTGCCTGTTGCACCAGATCCATCGCTGCACTGCGCCATGCGTGAAGCTGATCTCGAGCGAAGATTACCAGGCTGATATCCGTAATGCCGTGCTTTTGCTGCAAGGACGGCATCAGGAGGTAGAGCAGACGCTGCGCGCTGCGATGGAGCATGCGGCCGACGGGCAGCACTATGAACAGGCTGCCGCGTTGCGCGACCAATTGCGGGCCTTGCACACCGTGCAGCAAAAGCAGTTCGTCGAGTCCACCGGCGGGACCACGGATGCCGACATCATCGGGCTGGCGCAGCAGGGTGGGCTGGTGTGCGTGAACCTGGCGATGGTGCGCGGCGGACGGCATCTGGGCGACAAGAGCTTCTTCCCAGACCACGCCGAAGGACTATCGGCGGAAGAGATCGTGCCGGCATTCATCGCGCAGCATTACCTGAATCGCAGTGTTCCGCCGTTGCTGGTGCTGGGCGAAGCATGCGGCGATGAAGCGCTGGCGCAACTGCTCAGTGAACAGGCCGGTCACGCGGTGAAGATCAGTCTGGCGGTGAGCGGCGAGCGCAAGCAATGGCAGGAAATGGCGCAGCGCAACGCGTTGCTGGCCTTGCAGCAGCGCGCCATGCAGCAGGGCGGGCAGAAGCTGCGTCTGGACAAGTTGCGCGAATTCCTCGATATGCCGGATCTGCAGCGCATCGAGTGCTTCGACATCAGCCATACCATGGGTGAGGCGACGCAGGCTTCCTGCGTGGTGTACGAGAACCTCGACATGCGCACCAGCCAATACCGCCGTTTCAATATAACTGGCATCACTCCCGGCGACGACTACGCGGCGATGCGCCAGGCAGTGACGCGCCGCTACCAGAAGCTTGCCGAAGCCTGTCCTGATGGAACTACTAGCCATGCGACTAGGCTATCAAAAGACGATAGCCAAGTCGCTGGTTATGAGCCCCGTCGAAGGGACGGTCCAAAGCAGGAGGCCGCACGGCCTGACCTGATCCTGATCGACGGCGGGTTGGGGCAGTTGCATATCGCGATGGAGGTGATGCAGGAATTGGGATTGAACGACATGACCTTGGTGGGAGTCGCCAAGGGAGAGGGACGCAAGGCCGGTCTGGAGCAACTGATCTTCCCTGATGGCACATCCAGGCAATTGCGCAGCGACGATCCGGCGCTGCACCTGATCCAGCAGATCCGCGACGAGGCGCACCGATTCGCCATCACTGGCCATCGCGCCAAGCGCGGCAAGGCGCGTACCGCCTCCAGCCTTGAGGAGATCAGCGGGGTAGGGGACAAGCGGCGGCGCAGCCTGCTGACCCATTTCGGCGGGCTGCGCGAGGTGGCACAAGCCAGCGTGGAACAGCTAAGCCAGGTGGAAGGGATCAGCAAATCACTTGCTGAGAAGATTTACCAGCAACTCCATTAAGAAATAATCAATATTTTGTTGCTGAAGCGATTTACCAGCAACACAATTAAGAAAAAATAAAATTTTGTTGCTGAAAAGATTTATCAGCAGCTACACTAGCCATATGCCGCTCAACATCCCCAATCTGATCACCTGGTTAAGAATCCTGCTGATTCCGGTATTCGTTTCGGTCTTTTATCTGTCTGACAACACAATCGCCCCCAATCTCAAGAATCTGTTTGCCACTGCCGTGTTTTTGCTCGCGGCTATCACCGATTGGCTGGATGGTTACCTGGCGCGCAAACTGGATCAGTATTCGGCATTCGGCGCGTTTCTTGACCCGGTGGCCGACAAGCTGATGGTGGCTGCCGCGTTGATCGTGCTGGTCAAGCTCGGGCGTGCCGATGCGATCATCGCATTCATCATCATCGGTCGGGAGATCACCATTTCCGCGCTGCGCGAATGGATGGCCCAGCTTGGCGAAAGCAAGAGTGTCGCGGTCTCGATGCTGGGCAAGGTCAAAACTACTTTCCAGATGATCGCGATCATCATGCTGCTGTATCACGAGCGCTTGTTCGGGTTGAATATTCAGTTGATCGGATCGTGGCTGCTGGACATTGCGGCACTGCTGACCCTGTGGTCGATGGGCTATTACCTGATGCTGGCCACACCCAAGCTAAAAAAACATCTAAACTAAATTGATTTTCAAAGCTGCGTCTGTATAATGCGCAGCCTTCGGGGTGTAGCGTAGCCTGGTAGCGCGCCTGCTT
>JBDTPM010000133.1:0-2702 GCA_039932695.1 Gallionella sp.
ACCAGACGAATTCGCCGGAGATGATCTCGTTCTCGATCTGCGCGAGCCCGCGCTGGATGTCGCCCAGATCCTGCTTGGTGATGATGTCGCAAGCCGCCAGCATCTGCGCGTGCGCCCGCGATCCCTGGATGTCGAACATGGCCAGCTTGTGGTCGAAGCCAACCGATGCGGTATAGCGCTTGACCAATTCTGCGACTGGCTCGGCGAATCGACCCGACCAGGTATCTTTATCTTGCATTGCTGCCCCCACTTGTCCCAGAATAAAGCGCGAATCAGAATGAATATAGAGTAATCAACTTGGGGAACCACAGTAACTGTCCACCATGAATAAGGCGCGCAGTATAAAACAAAATGCCAAGACCGATGCGTTGCCGAACTTTCGCAACCTCGGCATCACGCTGCGCATCCTGCTGATCAGCAACGGCATGGCGTTGTTGCTGGCCTTGTCGCAGGCGGAAGGTTGGGCGGATGTGCCGCAACGAATGATACAGATCGTCATGCTGCTCACGCCTATCCTGCTGACTACCATGCTGTTGTTGTGGGCTGCGCAGCCTTGGCTGGACCGGCTGGTCTACTGGCGCGGCATACTGGTGGTGACGCTGTCGGTGGTGTTGCTGACGCTGGCCATCTATTATATCGGTGGCAAGATTTACCGCCCGCTGGACAGCGACGACGGATATTTCGATGCAGTGCGGTATGCGATCCTCAGCGTGACGGTAAGCAGTATCCTGCTGATGTATTTCCGGTTGCGCAACCTGGCGTTGTCGCATGCCCTGCATGACGCGAGGTTGCAGGTGTTGCGTGCACGCATCCGTCCGCATTTTCTGTTCAATACCATCAATGCCGTACTCGGTATCGTGCGCACCCGACCCAGGCAAGCGGAAACCGCACTGGAGGACATGGCGGATCTGTTTCGCATGGCGATGTCGGACGCACGGGATCTGGTGCCGTTGCAAAAGGAGATCCAATTGAGCAAGCAGTATGTCGCACTTGAGCAAATGCGCATGGGCGATAGGCTGCAGGTCGATTGGAAAATGCAGGACTTGCCGGAAGATGCGATGATCCCCCAGCTGCTGTTGCAACCTTTGCTGGAAAATGCCGTGTATCACGGCATCGAGCCATTGACGCAGGGCGGCAGTATCAAAGTGGAGGTGCGCCTTTTCGGCGGGGAGTTGCAGATCAGTGTCGAGAATCCCTGTTTGCTGCGCAACGAGGGATTGCATCGCGGCAACAAGGTGGCATTGCGCAATATCCGCGAACGGCTGGACCTGTTGTTCGATGTCGAGGCGCGATATAAGGTGGAAACCGGCAAGGATTTTTATCGAGTGGAAATTGCACTACCCTACGTAACAGAGCGGCCAAAATTAAAGGAGCGGTCATCATGAGTGGTAAAGAGCAACCCCTGCGCGTGTTTATTGTGGATGACGAACCCCCCGCGCGCAATCGGTTGCGCGACGTGCTGAATGATTGCAGCGAGAAATTGCCGCTGGAAATCATCGGCGAGGCGGTCAACGGCAGCGAGGCACTGGACAAGCTGGCGGATCTGCCCGTCGATGTGGTGTTGCTCGACATCCGCATGCCGGAAATGGATGGCATCGAGCTTGCGCAGCACCTGCAAAAACTGCCGAAACCGCCGGTGATCATATTCACCACTGCTTACGATGACTATGCGATCAAGGCGTTTGAATTGCATGCCGTCGATTACCTGCTCAAACCGATACGCCTGGCGCGATTACACGAAGCTTTGATCCGCGCTCGCGATGCGGTGCCGGTCAAAAATGATGTATTGCAGGAATTATCTCCCGAGCCGCGCAGGAATCTATCCAGTCATGAACGCGGCAAGATCCATCTGATACCCATCGGGCAAGTGCTGTATCTGCGCGCCGAGCTGAAATACATCACAGTGCGCACCGTCGAACGCGAGTACCTGATCGAGGAGTCGCTGGCTGCACTGGAAAAGGAGTTCGCCGCGCGATTCGTGCGCATACACCGCAACTGTCTGGCGGCAAAAGAAGCGATCGAGGGATTTGTAAGGGGCGGAGAAGATAGCGCCGAAAGCGCGGGATGGATGGTGAAACTGAAAGGCCTGGACGAACTGCTCGCGATCAGCCGTCGCCAGCAGCATATCGTCAAGGAATTCGGTTGATTTGAGCCGGATGATTTATATCAGAATGAACAACCCCGCGGCAAGACCGCGGGGTATTAAGCGGAAGTTTATGTTTGACTGCGGAAAACCCACCCTCATCCCAACCTTCCCCCTGAAGGGGAAGGAGCGGGCGTATCCCCGCAGCAAGACTGCGGGGAATCACAAGTTGAACTGAACAGGAGGTGAATGATGAATCGCTCAGCCCTTGTAGCCATGATATTGACGGTTGCTTTGACCGCTTGCGAGAAAAAGCCTGCGGCAACTTCCGCTGAAGTTCCCGCCGCGTCAATAGTCGACATCTCGGCTCCGGCTGACGGCACCAGGGTCGATGCCAAAGCGCAGATCAAGCTGGACTACGAGATCACTCTGGTTGGGGAAGGCGATCATGCCCACGTTTACGTGGATGACAGACGCATCGCGATGCTGCGCCAAATGAAGGGCAACTACATGATCTTTCCGCTGGATCCGGGTATCCGGGAAATCTGCATCAAGATCGTCAACAGCAACCACACCCCGATCGGCGTGACGCGCTGCGTCAAGGTCACTGTCGGATAAT
>JBDTPM010000134.1:0-6308 GCA_039932695.1 Gallionella sp.
TGCCCGCGCCGTTGGGACCGAGCAGCGCGATGCGCGCGCCGGCGCGCAGCACCAGATCGATATTCTTGAACAGCGTTTTATCGCCATAGGCGAAGCCCATCTTTTCCACGCGCATCAACAGGTCCGGGCTGCGTTCCGGCGCTTCGATCTCCAGTTCGAAATGGCCGTCGGTGATATGCACGGCCGCGATGCGCGTGATCCGATCCAGCGCCTTGATGCGGCTCTGCGCCTGCTTGGCCTTGGTGGCCTGGGCGCGGAAGCGGCGCACGAAGTCTTCCAGATGTGCGATCTTTTCCTGCTGCTTGTTGAACGCCTGATTCTGCTGCGCGATTTTTTCCGCACGGGCACGCTCGAAGTCGTCGTAGTCGCCGGTGTAGCAATCGATGGTCTGGTCATGCACATGGGCGATGCGGTTGACGCAGGCGTTGAGGAATTCGCGGTCGTGCGAGACCAGCAGGATGCTGCCGGGATAGCGCGCCAGATATTGTTCGAGCCAGATGATCGCTTCGAGGTCGAGGTGGTTGGTTGGCTCGTCCAGCAGCAACAGATCGGCGCGGTGCATCAGTGCACGTGCCAGATTCAGCCGCATGCGCCAGCCCCCGGAAAAACTGGTCACAGGGCGTTCCAGCGTGTAATTG
The DNA here is from genome assembly GCA_039932695.1 of Gallionella sp. GTDB lineage: Bacteria > Pseudomonadota > Gammaproteobacteria > Burkholderiales > Gallionellaceae > Gallionella. Next base: position 639 of record JBDTPM010000134.1, read on the forward strand.
GCAAAGCCCAGTCCGTTCAGCAGTTGCGCGGCACGCGCCTTGGCACCGTAGCCGTCGATGGCCTCGAAGCGGTGCTGCGCATCGAACCAGGCGGAGTCGTGACTTTCTTTTGCCAGCGTTTTTTCCAGCAGACGCAGTTCCGCATCACCGTCGAGCACGAATTCCAGCGCGGGCTGATCCGAATTGGCGATCTCCTGTTCGACGAACGCGATGGTCTTGCCGGACTGCATCGATACTTCGCCGCCGTCCGGCTTGATCTCGCCGCGTATCAGCCGGAACAACGTGGATTTGCCGCAGCCGTTCTTGCCGACCAGACCGATGCGCTGGTTGGCGTACGCCTGCAGATTCACATTCTGCAGCAGCGGGATGCCGCCTTGCAGGTAAGTCAGATTCTGGATATTGAGCATGACGCGATGATAGCAGACGGGGTGAGCAGCCTGGATCTATGGTGATGCCATCATGGCACCAAGCCAAGCTCCCTCCTCTTGAAGGGGAAAGAATGTGGATTATTCATTGGTGACCATAATTTAAATTTCTCGGTCGCATCGAAACCTGAAACTTCGATAATCTTCACACAAATCCCGAGCTGATGGGGCTTAAGGAAACAGGTGCAAAACCGAAGTGGGTAAGATATAAATCGATCAGTCGGTAGACATATGGCGAAATCAGGAACAATATATCGCTGCATGTTCCCAATCAGTGAAGTGAAGACCGACGCCCTTGCGATGCAGACTGATGAAAAGGGCTCAATAATAGTTTTATTGAGGAGAAAACAGAATGAAGAAATTAGCGCTCTATTTGGCAGGAATAATGACCGCAATCGCGTTTGCCCCCGAGGCATCCGCTTTGCCGCTGTTCGCCCGTCAAACCGGCATGGCGTGTAGCGCGTGTCATTTCCAGCACTTCCCGATGCTGAACGCCTTCGGTCGTGCATTCAAGGCCAGCGGCTTCACCATGATGGGCGAGCAAGGCAAGGTGGAAGGGGATAACCTCTCCATGCCCAACACGCTGAATATGGCCGTGCTGGCCACCGCCGGCTATACCAAGACCAATGCCGATGGAGCCGCGGCCACAGCTGGGACCGTCCCTGGTGAGCGGTACCCGGGTGATGGCACGTTTTACGTGCCTGGCACCAACGGTGAATTCTCGTTGTTCGTTGGCGGTCGCGCCAGCGACAACGTCGGCGCACTGGCCGAGCTCGGCATGCTGCAAGACGCAGGAAGGGGTGCCGGCCTTTCTTCCGCCAAGTTGCCGATGCTGTGGGAAGTGGCTGACGGTACCCGAGCAGGCCTGGTACCCTTCACTACCGGCGGCCAGGGCGCATCCTACGGATTTGAAGAGCTGAACACCGGCGCCAATGCCGTGCATACCATGCTGTTCATCGGCGGCGACTTCAATGAGTCCGTTGCACCCGTTCTTTCCGCCCAGCAATACATCGGCACCGGCGCACAGGCAACCGGCGCTGCCTTCGTGGTGAACAACCCCGGCTACTTCATCAACCTGACCAAGTTCAATGGAGTCGGGCCTGCCGATCTGGGCGGTAATAGCGCAGCTTTGACCTCCACCTATCTGCGCCTGGCCGGTACGTTTGATTTGGCAGGCTGGGATACCGGCATCGGCATTCAGAGCTGGAGTGGTTCTTCTGTTGTTGTTGGTTTTTCAGATATAGTTACTGCGGGAGTCGCGACAGAGACGCCCTTCGCGACGCTGAGTGACACCAAGGCCACTGCCATCGACGGCCAGATGCAAGGCGCATTGGGCAACATGCCGGTCGGTTTCTATGTTACCTATGCACGTGCCCCATCTAACACTGCTAACGGCAATGCGTTCAACGCGGGTACAGATACCAGAAGTTCTTTCAATCTTGCGGCCGAACTGGGAGTGATCCCTGAAAAAGCTACTGTGGGCATAGCGATTCGTCGCGGCAAGAGCGGTATGGCCGTTGGCGCAGCGACCAATGCCACCGACAACGCATGGCTGATCGAAGGCAGCTACAAGCTGGCGCAGAACATATTGCTGAATCTGATCTACACCAGCCAAAGCGGCGACTTCTGGGATGCAGGCACTATAGCCGGAACCGGCAGCAAGCAAACCACCATCAACCTGGCAACGATATTCTAATTTCCGGGTTCAGGTTGATGCAAAACGACAGGGGAGCTTCGGCTCCCCTGTCGTTTTCGCCTGCTTGTTTCTGAGAAGACTAAAGATCAAATGGCTTTCAATACCGCCAGCGCCGCATCGTAATTCGGTTCATTCTTGATATCGTCGACCAGCTCGGTGTAACGCACCACGTTGTTGCTATCCAGCACGACCACCGCGCGCGCGGTGAGTCCGGCCAGTTTTCCATCAGCGATCTTGACGCCATAGTCGCGCATGAACTCGCGCCCGCGCATGACCGAAAGATTGTCCACATTGTCCAGTCCCTCGCTGCTGCAGAAACGCGCCATCGCAAAGGGCAGGTCGGCGGAGATGTTGATCACGACGGTGTTGGCAAGGCCTGAGGCTTCCTTGTTGAAGCGGCGCGCGGAAGCTTGGCAGGTAGGCGTGTCCAGGCTGGGCACGATGTTCAGCACCTTGCGCTTGCCTGCGTAGCTGCCCAGCGTGACGTCCTGCAGGTCTTTGTTCACCAGCGAGAAGGATGGCGCGGGTTTGCCCACCTGGGGAAAATCGCCGTAAAGTTTTACCGGTGTGCCGGCAAGGGCCGTGGTCAGGCTGGTGCTTTTTGTCATGCTGCTCTCCTTTGGTTGAATTCGAAAATGATCGGACCAGAGCATGGACTCTGGACCGAAAAAACCGGCGTTGTATTGCGTCCACACTTCGTGGTGCTCGCAGAGAGTTGACCGGTATCACGCCGAACCGCTTGTCGCTGCGCTGCTGTTCGAGTTTGATGGCGTTCGCCTGTGCTGCGCTGAGCGGACTCCGGGCGACAGAAACTCTCCCAACACAAAGTTGACGCGCTGCTGATGCTCGCTCACCGGGCGATGCTTCGCGCGTGACCTATCCTTTTTCGGTTCATCAGCCTTTAGCATGGGTTAAATGTACCGTAAGCTATCGCAGCAACTGACCGTCGAGACACGCGCTGTCCGCAGACTTGAAATGCGGTGCATGCCATTAGAATCAGTGTATATGATTTTTTTTGGCTACGGGATTTTTCCGTGCGACGTGTACAGCAGGCTGGCCGCAGAGACGGCCAGATATGCAAGGTAGCTGATCAGATAAAGCAGCGCTGTCCGTTCCAGCGTCAACCCGTCAGCGAACATCCACAGCAGCAACGCATAAAGTGGCAACGACAGCACTTCTCCCGCCACGATCAAGCGCGTGCGATGCGCGGCGAACAGGCCGAACAGGAACAGCCAGGAGGCAATGCGTATCCAGCTGCCCAGCATGAACAGTCCGGCTGTCAGATCGCTGACCACGAAGCGCGCATCATATAAAGTTGCCAGTATCACGCGCTGGTTGAGGTAGATCATCAGCAGCAGGCCCGCTGCCGGTATCAATACAACCATGCCGGCGCGCGTCATCTCTTGCTTGAAGCTCACCCCGCCATAGGTCGCGCTGAAACGCGGCAGGAGCACCAGCGACAGCACACCGGCTGCCGTGGCAGTGACCCATTCGGTTGAACGCCATAGCGCCTGCAGGTATCCCACATCGCTCCACGAGAGCGAACCGGACAATATGCCGCGCATCAGCAGCATCGACACCGGACTCATGATGCCTATGGCCAGGCCGACCGGCACGAAATTCACCAGCTTGCGCAAATAATGTGCTTCGACTACATGCCGCTCACCAGTCCGCCACAGCTTGCGCAAATAGAGCCAGACCGCGCTGCCGATGATGGCTAATGCAAGAAATTGCACACACACCAGTCCGCGCAGGGACAGCCCCGACCATGCGCCCGCTGCCACCAGCAGCAGGATCGCGCTGCTCACCAGCGCCAGCCCGAGCATGCGCTGCTGCTGGTGTTTGCCCAGCCAATAAGCGTTGAGCGTGGCGGGGATGACCGCAATGACGCCTGCCGATACCGCCAGCAGCAGCAAATCCGGCTTGATCTCGCCACGAAAGTGGCCGGCCGCCAGCATCACCCCCAGCGCCACGGCCAGCGAAGTGCCCAGGCCCAGCTTGAGCGCAGCACGCAGCAGGCTGCGCTGGTCGTATGTATCCTGCACGCGGGTGATCAACACCGTCAAACCCTGCAACACTCCCGCCAGCGCCACTGTGCTGACCAATTCGACCACCGATTGCAGCTGCGCCCACAGTGCCACGATGGCGGGCCCGCCGGATATCGCCAGCACCTTGTCCAATCCCGCTCGCCCGGCAAGATCAATCAGGATGATGCCGAACGCGGCCAGTACGCTTGTTATGGAAGTCAATGCAGCCTCTTGCTCGCTTGGCCTGCCACGTGGGCGGTCAGGCGCAAGCTATGTGCGATAACGTACAGATAGAATAATATTAGTTCTATAATCTCAAAATAATCCGGGACGATGTGCATTCAAAGTTTATTTTAGTTCCTGTGCTCAGCGGTGGTTGCTGCCGATGCACTAATGTTCTCACGAATTTCGATTTCAGATTTCGCGAAGTCAACGTCGGCACTGGAGAATTTGTAGTCCGCACCTGAAAACAGTATGACATTTCCGGATCGTTTTCATGACTCACCCAACTTCTCAGGAGAATAAAAAATGACACAGCAATATTCCCGTTTCATGCGCTGGACCAGCCGCCTGGTTATTGCAAGCATGCTGGCCATGGGTCTGCCTCTGCAACCTGCTTTCGCAGGCATGGTTGAAACCGACCAGGTTGTTTCCCATCAACTCGCGGTGCAGGATCGCGCCAGGATAAGTGCGTTCCTGGACCGCGAGGACGTACTTGCCCAGTTGCAACAGCAGGGAGTGACAGCCGGTGAGGCGAAAGCGCGCGTCAATGCACTGACCGACGATGAAGCCCACAGGATCGCCGGAAAATTGGACCAGTTACCTGCCGGCGGTGAGATCCTCGGCATACTGTTCACCATTTTTATCGTGTTGCTGATAACCGATATTCTCGGTTTCACCAAGGTCTTCCCTTTCACCCGCTCAGCCAGATAACTATTTCGAATCCTGAAAGGATCATCATGAAAACCATCCAAGCGACAGTTTTTGCAGTCCTTGCTCTCGCCAGTCTGTCCGCTCATGCCGGCCCGGCTATCATCAACCTCAGTGTCGGCGGCGAGATCAGCCCGGGCGTTTATGGTCAGGTGCAGTTAGGCAACGCTCCACCTCCGCCGGTCCTCTATGCTCAGCCGATGATCATTGTCCGCCAGCCACCGAACGTTGCGGTCCAGCCTCTCTATTTGCATGTCCCTCCGGGTCACGCGAAGAACTGGGCCAAGCATTGCCGTGAGTACGATGCTTGTAACCGGCCCGTGTATTTCGTGAGATCGGCGGAATACGAGCCGGGCTACGATAAGCACAAGAACAAAGGACATAAAAACGAAGGTCACAGCGACAAGGGGAACAGGGGCGAGGGGCACAAAGACAAAGGAAAGCGGGACAAAGATCGCAGGGACTGAGTAGATCATCGAAGCAATCATCATCCCTGCATGAACAAAAAGGCCAGCATCAAGCTGGCCTTTTCATTCATTATTGATCTTTACTTAATTTACGACACACTTACCGTCATTCCGGCGCAGGCCGG
>JBDTPM010000135.1:0-2563 GCA_039932695.1 Gallionella sp.
ACGTATTGATTCTGGCAGGTGATCATGTATACAAGATGGACTATGGCAAATTGCTGGCTTTCCATGTGGAAAACAATGCCGACATGACGGTGGCTTGTCTGGAAGTCCCGGTCGCAGAGGCGAGCGCTTTTGGTGTGATGGGCGTGGATGAAAATTCGCGTGTCATCGAATTTTCTGAAAAGCCCGTCAACCCGGCAACCATTCCAGGCAAGCCCGGCAAATCTCTGGCCAGCATGGGCATCTATGTGTTCAATACCAAATTTCTCTTCGAACAGTTGATCCGCGACGCCGATGACAGGAATTCCAGCCACGATTTCGGCAAGGATCTGATCCCGCATATGGTGGAAAAATATCGTGTATATGCACAGGATTTCGAGCAAAGTAGCGTTGGTTCGGAAGTTGGCAAAGAGCCCTATTGGCGGGATGTGGGAACCATCGACTCCTACTGGGAAGCCAATATGGAATTGACCAAGGTCATTCCCGATCTGAACATGTATGACCAGGAATGGCCGATCTGGACGCACCAGGAACAATTGCCCCCGGCAAAGTTTGTGTTCGACGATGATGATCGTCGCGGCATGGCAATCGACTCGCTGGTTTCCGGGGGATGCATCATCAGCGGTTCGTCGGTGCGCCGCTCCTTGCTATTTTCCAATGTACGCGTGAACAGTCATTGCACCATCGAAGATTCGGTGCTGTTGCCCAACGTGGATGTGTGTCGCGATGTCACATTGAAACGGGTCATCGTAGACAAGAGCTGCAGGATCCCGGAAGGATTGGTCGTCGGGGTCAATCCGGAGGAGGATCGCAAGCGCTTCCACGTCAGTTCAAATGGCGTGACACTCATCACGCCGGACATGCTGGGTCAAAAAGTACACAGTAGCCGTTAATCCAATTTCCCCAGCGGCTACGCAGTTGGGTTCCTCACTATGAAAAGATCTGTAAACCTGGTTTTTCTCTGGCATATGCACCAGCCGGATTACCGCGATTATTCCAGCGGTGATTTCGTGCTGCCGTGGACCTATTTGCACGCCATGAAAGACTACACCGACATGGCGTATCACCTGGAACGGCATCCTAAGGTTCACGCGGTGGTGAATTTCGTGCCTATCCTGCTGGACCAACTGGAAGACTACACGGATCAGTTTGCCACCGGGCGGTTGCGTGACCCCTTGTTGCGTCTGCTGGTACATGAAGATTCCTGTGACCTTTCTCCAGGCCAGCGTCAATTGGCGCTTGATGCCTGTTTTCGCAGCGATCACACCAAAATGATCTCCCCTTATCCGGCCTACAAGCGGCTGCTTGAATTGTATGGTCGTTTGCAGGCCGATGGGGAAATCGCACTGTCCTATTTGTCCGGTCAATATGTTTCCGACCTGCTGACCTGGTATCACCTTGCCTGGTGCGGCGAAAGTATCCGTCGCGAGCATGCGCTGGTGGCACGCTTGATGAGCAAAGCTGAAGGTTTCAGCTATGAAGATCGCAGACAATTGCTCGAACTCATCGGTGAATTGATCACCGGCGTCATTCCTCGCTATCGCAAGCTGGCCGAATCCGGACAAATCGAGATATCCGCCACACCGCACTACCACCCGCTTGCGCCTTTGCTGATCGATTTTGCCAGCGCCAAAGATGCGATGCCGGACGCACCCCTGCCGGAATCTCCGCATTACCCCAAAGGGCGGCAACGCGTGACGGCGCACATTCAGCTGGCCAAGCATAGCCATCGCGAACGTTTTGGCTCAGAACCGCAGGGGATGTGGCCGGCCGAGGGATCAATTTCAACAGAGACACTGCAGGTGTTTGCAGCCGAGGGCTGTCACTGGGTGGCCAGCGGGGAGGGCGTGCTGGTCAATAGTTTGCGTCACCATCAGCAACATGTTCCTGAGCGAGCGCAATACCTTTACCGCCCCTACCGGCTGGAAAAAGGGGCGGAAGGTTTGAGCTGCTTTTTCCGCGATGACCGCTTGTCCGATCTGATCGGTTTCGAATATTCCCGCTGGCATGGCAAGGATGCAGCGCGGCATTTCATCGATCAGATCGAGGCGATTGCCAAGCAGGCGCCCGAGGGTGAAATACCCGTTGTCAGTGTCATCCTGGATGGTGAGAACGCATGGGAATACTATCCCTATAACGGATTCTTCTTTCTTGACGAGTTATATGCAGAGCTTGAAGCCCATCCTGATATCCACACGCATACTTTCAGCGATTATCTTAAGTCGGGTACGACACGCACCGATGGCGCGAAAGAGCACACCCTGGCTGGCATCGTTGCAGGCAGTTGGGTGTATGGGGATTTCTCGACCTGGATAGGCTCCAAAGACAAAAATCGCGCTTGGGATTTGCTGTGCGTGGCCAAACAGAGTTTCGATATGGTCATGTCCAGCGGGCGACTCAGCCCGGCCGAACAAGTGGCTGCCGAAAAGCAGCTGTGCTCTTGCGAAAGCTCCGACTGGTTCTGGTGGTTTGGCGATTACAATCCTGCGCACTCGGTCGCCAGCTTCGATCGGCTGTTCCGGCATAATCTCAGTGAATTGTATCGCTTGCTTAAACTGCCCCCGCC
>JBDTPM010000136.1:0-3008 GCA_039932695.1 Gallionella sp.
GCACCTGATAATAAAGCTTGAATTCCTGGTTAGGCAACGCCTTACGCATCCCCGCTTCAAGCTGGCTGCGCGCTTCCAGTACCTCCTGCATCGCGGGATCGAAAAAACGCAAGGTATTGCGCCCGGTTTTCTTCGCTGCGTACATGGCTGTGTCTGCCTGTTTGAGCAAATCGTCAAGGTTCTGCCTGTAATTGGCGAACATCGAGATGCCGATACTTGCCGTGCTGTATTGCTCGATATCCTTGAGCACATAGGGCTGGTTGATGGCGTGGAGCACTTTTTCTCCCACCTCCCGCGCCTGCACGGCAGCATGGGTCGGGTCTTCGCTTAACCCCTCCAGCAACACCACGAATTCATCTCCGCCCAAACGCGCCAGCGTGTCGCTATCGCGTATGCAGGCTTGCAGACGATGGCTCACTTCGATCAAGAGCAGATCGCCGATGTCGTGTCCTCTGGTGTCATTCAATATCTTGAAATTGTCGAGGTCGATGAACAGGAGTCCGGCGCAACTCTGGTTGCGTGCGCTGGTTGTAGCTGCCTGCTGGAGGCGGTCAAACAACAGCCGCCGATTGGGAAGCTGTGTAAGCGGGTCATAAAACGCAAGATTGTGGATCTTGTCCTCTGCTTGCTTGCGTTCGGTGATGTCAAAAAATGCACAGATATAATTCGTGATCTTGCCGTCTTTGCCGACCACGGCGGTAATGGTCAGCCATTCCGGGTAGATATCGCCATTCTTGCGCCGGTTCCATATCTCTCCTTGCCAGTAATTGTCACGAAGCAGGATTTCCTGCATGCGTGAGTAGAACTCAGAGTCCTGCCGATCAGACTTGAGCATGTTCAGATTCTTGCCGATCGCCTCTTCGGCACTATAGCCGGTCAGTTTCGTGAAAATCCGGTTGACCCGAATGATCACCTCATTATTATCGGTGACTATCATGCCTTCCTCGATCTCGAAGGCGATCGCGGCAACATGCAAAGCCGCCTCGCGTTCCTCCAGCACCATCATCATGCTATTGAATGCATGGGCCATGTCGGCGATGTCCTTTGGACCGTCAAGCTCGGCGCGCACCTGTGATTCGCCTGCCTTGGCGCGCCCCATGCTGGCCGATAACTGGTTAAGTGGCCGGGTCATACGGTTGGTCAGAACGCGGATCATGAACAGAAACAGCAGCGCAAAAGAAAATGATGTGGCCATGTTGGCAACAAAAATGTCGGTGGTCGTCTGAGTCAGTGCCGCCTTGCTCATCACTACTGAAACATGGCCCAGCAACTCGGGTTTGGCTGCCTGCACACTGAAGGGCGACTCGGCAGCAGGCTGCGAATACACCGATGCAGCAAAACGCCATGCATTCTGGTTTTCCGTATCGAGAATAGCCGCGCCCGGCACTCCTTCATTCAGCTTGATCTCCGTTCGAAATTCGGGGGGGTTGGCGCTTCCGCGTCTAATCAATGTGCGTTGGCTGGCATCGCGAATTTCCACACTGACCACGCCCGGGAAGGCCATCGTAGCCTTCACTGCTTCAGCGGCGTTGTCCGCCGAGCCGTAAATCAGCGCCAAGGCGCTCTGCCGGGCCAGATTCTCGGTGATGCGCTGGCCCTGCTCGAGCAGATTGGCGCGAACCCGCTCGTTACTCTGCCAGGACCCCACCAGAGAAGAAGACAACGCCAGAAACAAGATCCCGAGCGTAACCGTGATGCCAAGCTGGCGCTCAAATGTGAACCTCTGGAAAAATTTGTTGATCAACTTTTTCATGAGCGTATGGGAGCCTCAAGAAATTTGTTTTGCGGGATGAAGCGCAAGGAGCCGCGCAGTGAACAACGAGACATATCAAGTTGATAGGCGAGGAGTGAGCGAGCACGCGACGCAGTGATTCGCCCGGAAAATGAATTTATAGAGGTTCCCATATAGGTTTATTGCTCAGGGAATGTAATGTCGAAATTCTGATAACGGGCTGGTTTGATTCCCAAGTGTTTGGCAGTGCGCAGATTGACAGCGCTTTGCACATCGCGCAACGGCATCATGCCGCGCTTGCCATAGTCTCCCGAAATCAGAATGTCCTGAGCCAAACCACCAAGAGACTTGCCCAGCGCCACGTTGTCAGGATAAAGCGAAAACAGTACGCCACGCCGGACATGGGCAGAATTGCTGGAAAAGACCGCGATGCCCTGATTCCACGATTCCTGCAGCACCAAAGGCAATACCGAACTTTCTTCCACTGTAGTGGAATCATGAGGCAGCCACAAGGCATCAGCTTGGCCATCAGCCTCTGAAAAAAATTCCTGATAGAAACGTACCGCACTGCGCAGGTCCTGCGCCTCATGTGTCACAAGTTCCAGCCCGTGTGCAAGAGCGGCTTCCCTGGCCAACTTCATCAACCAGCCATTGTAAGCGGGGTCATACACGACGAACACCCGCTTCGTCGCCGGCATCAGCGCTTTCATCCGGGCAAACAGCAATGCCGGGTCCGGCGACAAACTCATCACCGGCTGTCCGTGTGCTTCGTTCTCAGGCACCGTCAACACGCCGCCCACCACGATCCTGATGTCGCTGTTCAAGGCCATTGCCGTCTTCATGCCCTGACGTCCAAGGGCGATCACCACTTTGGTGTTCTGGCGGCTCAGGTCGGCTCTCAGCGCAACGATATCGGAGTCCGGGCGCACCGGATGGTTGGTTATCTTGCTGCCGACCTTGTCCCCGACACCCTCGATTATTTTCTCGAATATCTCCAGATAAGGCTGACCGATATCGGGATAGATCACCGCGATCGGGGCTTCCTCAGCTGCCCATGCAGGAGTAGTGACAAGCAGCTGCGTGGCGACAAACATCACGACACCCAGCAACAGCCCAGCAAGTCTGCTCCAGGTTACGTATTTTGCTCCTCGCTGTGCATATATGTGGGGTGCATTCCACGCACAATTATCATTGGTGCGCATAACACACCCTCGTATGATCGAATCCAATGAAACGGGAGTTAAATAAAGTTCTACGCTTCACTGGGAATGCCGTC
>JBDTPM010000137.1:0-4981 GCA_039932695.1 Gallionella sp.
CGGCGTTTCGATCGCCACGTCATAGACGCGCGCATTGAGGATGCGTTTCAAATATCCATTCATGATTCAACACTGCCTGAAAAATACGCGCGAAGATTAGCACAAAAGTACCGCTTAACCCTTGCGATATAAGCGAAAATCGGTTCAAATGCCGCGCATGGAAAAACTTGACCCTCATGGTATCGATATCAGGACGCAGGTGAATTATCTGCCGGAGCAATCCGATGAAGCGGGCAACCGTTTCGTGTTCTCCTATACCATCACGATTACCAATATTGGCAGTGTGCCCGCCAAGCTCATCAGTCGTCACTGGATCATCACCGATGCGCATCATCATGTGCAGGAAGTGCGCGGACAGGGCGTCGTGGGCGAACAGCCGCTGCTCAAGCCCAGCCAGAGTTTTGAATACACCAGCGGCACGGTACTGGCCACGCAGGTCGGCACGATGCGCGGCAGCTACCAGATGCAGGCTGAGGACGGCACGCAGTTCGAGATCGAGATCCCGCAATTCGTTTTGAGTGTCCCGCGTGTATTGCATTAGCACCTTCTCCGGCTTTAGTAGGGTGGATAAAGACCGAAGGTCGTATCCACCGCATGATTGGTGGATACGCGCTGCGCGCTGCGTGGTTGTTGGGGCTTCAGCCCTTTTACAACCACGGCGTCCCCCTTGCGGGGGCTTTATCCACCCTATAGCCGCGTTGCTGCCGCTGATTTTCCTTGCGGCCTGTACCACTCCCAAACCGGCGGTCGTGGCGCTGCCCTCAGCAGTTGCGCCCTACGCGCCGTTTGCGGTAAGCAAGTGGGAGATGCTGCCGGATTGGCAGACGGTCGATCTGCAGCCGACCTGGTTGGCTTTTTGGCATAGCTGCAACGCCCTCAGGAACAAGCCCGGTTGGCAGCCGGTCTGCGTTGGGGCCAACGAGCTGACTCAGACTGACAACCTCGCGTTGCATGCATTTTTCGAGGAAAGATTCATCCCCTACCAGGTGTTCAATCCGGACGGCTCTTCGCAGGGCTTGATCACCGGCTACTATGAACCCAAGCTCTATGGCAGCCGGGTCAAGACCGCACGCTTCCGCTATCCGCTGTACGGCGTGCCGGAGGATCTGCTGACCATCGATCTGAGCGAGGTATATCCGCAACTGAAGGACTTGCGCCTGCGCGGCCGCATGCAAGGCAACCGCATCGTGCCTTACTATAATCGCGGCGATATCGACAATGGCAAGGCACCGCTGCAGGGCCGCGAGTTGTTCTGGGTGGACAATGCAGTCGATCTGTTCTTCCTGCAGATACAGGGATCAGGGCGCATCGAATTGCCGGACGGCAGCATGGCGAAGATCGGTTATGCCGAACAGAACGGGCACCCGTACACCTCCATCGGCAAGAAACTGGTCGAAATGGGCGCGTTCAAGATCGAAGAGTCCTCGATGCAGAACATCAAACTGTGGGCCGAGAAAAATCCGGACAAACTCCTGAGCCTGCTGGACCAGAATCCCAGCTATGTTTTCTTCCGCGAATTGCCCAACGATTTACCCGCACCGCTGGGCGCACTGGGAGTGCCGCTGACCAACGAATACAGTCTGGCGGTAGATGCGCGCACTATCCCCCTCGGCGCCCCGGTATTTCTCTCCACCACCTATCCGAATACCACCGAACCGTTGAACCGCCTGATGCTGGCTCAGGATACCGGCGGCGCGATCAAGGGAGCGGTGCGCGGCGATTTCTTCTGGGGTTTTGGCGAACAGGCCGGAGCACAGGCCGGACGAATGAAACAAACCGGGCAGATGTGGGTGTTGTTTCCGAGGGGCGTGGAACCCGAGTTAAAACCCTGAGCTGACTGCGAGTACGCCAAATGCGGCACGGAGTGTTACTAACCGCACGCGCAGTCACCATCGATGATGCCGATCATTTACCGGGCTGGTTCAGGTTTTTTTCCAACTCTTCAGCTGCCAAGTAACCCGGGGATTGAGTTCCGTTGCCAAAAATGATATTGGGCGTGCCATTGACGTGAAGTTTCTGGCCCAGCGCTTTGACATGGTCGGTCTGGGGCGTGTCACATAGGGCTTTCTCAGGAGCGATACCGCTCAGCATCCAGTTGTCCCATGCCTTGACCGGATTTTTTGAGCAAAGCACATTTCGCACGATCTCGTCCGAGCCCGGAAAGATCGGGTAAAGGAAGCTGTATATCGTGACATCGGTGATCTTGCTCAACTCTTTTTCGAGGCGTTTGCAGAAACTGCAATTCGGGTCGGTGAACTGGGCCAACTTGCGCTTGCCATTGCCCTTCACTTTTTTCACCGCAAGTTCCAGCGGCAGCTTGTCGAAATCGATCGCGAACAATATCCGGCGCCGCTCCTCGCTCATGTTGCGGCGGGTTTTTGCCTCGATCACATTCCCATCGAACAGATACAGCCCCTTTGCATCGGTGTACAACAGCTGGTCATCAATGACGATCTCATACAGCCCGGCGTAGGGTGTTATGACGATATGTTCGATTTTGCCGATGCCGGGGAATTTGTCTTGCAGCGATTCACGTATCTCCTTTTCGCCGGCGTGCGCGTAAGTCAAAAGGGTGAGCATAAGCAGGGTGATCAGTGTTTTCATGGGTTATTCTCTTCGTTTAATTAAGGGCATGTTGCATCAGCAATTTTTTCAACGGGGTGATGCGGTTGGTGGCACTCAGACCCAAGTTGCGCAGCGTGCGCAGCAACGGGACATCATTGTTGAACAGTTTTTGCAGTCCGTAAGTCGTGGCCTGCATCGAATAGATGTCTTCCTTGCGTTTTCGTTCATAACGGCGCAGCAGATGCGCGTCGCCGCAATCGCTTTGCGCACCCCGATCGAGCAGCAACTGTGCCAGTTGGCGCGCATCGCGAAAGCCGGTGTTCACTCCCTGCCCGGCCAGAGGGTGGATGTTGTGCGCGGCATCGCCGACCAGTGCCAGACGCGGTGCAACGATGTGCGGCAGGGTCAGCATGCGCAGCGGAAATGCCGCGGGCGCCGTGATGATCTTCAGATCTCCCAGCGTGTGCCGCGATGCTTCTGCGACTTGCGCGCACAGCTCGTCATGCGCAAGCGCCAGCAGAAGTTTCGATTTCCCGGCACTGACCGACCATACCATCGAAACCTGCTTGCCCGGCAGCGGCAGCAGCGCGAGTATGCCATCCGGCTGGAACCATTGGTAAGCGATGCCGCGATGCGGCAGCTCGCAGGTGAAATTGGCGACCACCCCGAATTGCCGGTAATCCACCGGCGCGGCACTGATGCCGGCCTGATGGCGTACCCATGAATCGCGCCCATCGGCGCCGACCACCAGCTTGGCACTGAGAGTGCGGCCGTCTTCCAGCGTCAGCTCGGCGGTCTCGCCGGCGAACCGGAGGGCGGCGCAAGTTGCCGGCTGCAACAAGGTCAGGTTTTCCTGTTCCTGCAATTTCTGCCACAGCGCATGCTGCAATGCGCGATCCTCCAATATGCAGGCCAGTTCGGCCACGCCCATCTGATAGGCGCTGAATTCCAGTTCCGCACTTGAAGCAGGCGATCCACTGTCCGCTGAGTGCGTGTGCGCGGAGGTGGTATTGGCAGCGCCGCTGTCGCCGAACACGCGCATCGCCTCGACCGGGGCGATCCGGCCGTGATCCAATAACGGCCATACTCCGGATCGTTCCAGAAAGCTGCGGCTGCCCGGGCTGATCGCGTAGATGCGGCTATCCCAGCCGGCAGCAGGCTGCGGTACAGCATGGCTTTCCACCAGCGCCAACGATAGCCCGCTATCTCTGAGTGCGGCAGCCAGGCTGGCACCTACCAGACCCCCGCCTATGATCACAACGTCAAAATTCATGGAAGCAATCATAGCATGCGGCCCAGTTTCATTTATAATCCCTCCCCCTCGCGGAATTCTTCCTGGCGAAAAAACAAGATGCACATTGGCCCATATCAACTGAAAAACAACCTCATCGTTGCCCCCATGGCGGGGGTGACCGACCGTCCTTTCCGGATGTTGTGCAAGCGTATGGGCGCGGGCATGGCGGTGAGCGAGATGGTCGCATCCAATTCGCTGCTGTACGGTTCGGAAAAGACCATGCGGCGCGCCAACCACGAGGGCGAGGTCGACCCGATCTCGGTGCAGATCGTCGGGGCCGACCCCGGCATGCTTGCGCAGGCCGCCAGATATAACGTCGACCGCGGCGCGCAGATCATCGACATCAACATGGGCTGCCCGGCCAAGAAGATCTGCAACGTGATGGCCGGCTCCGCGCTGTTGCAGAACGAACCGCTGGTCGCCCGATTGCTGGAAGCGGTGGTCGGCGCGGTTGACGTGCCGGTGACGCTGAAGATACGCACCGGCTGGGACAAGCAGAATCGCAACGCGATACGCATCGCGAAGATCGCCGAAGCATCAGGCATCCAGGCGCTGGCGATACATGGCCGCACCCGCGCCTGCGCCTACACCGGGGATGCCGAATATGAAACCATCGCCGCAGTCAAGGCCAGTGTGAATATTCCGATCATCGCCAACGGCGACATCACCACTCCGGAAAAGGCGCTGCACGTGTTGCAGTATTCCGGCGCTGACGCGGTGATGATAGGCCGGGCTGCGCAAGGACGCCCGTGGCTGTTCCGCGAGATCGAACACTTCCTCAAGACCGGCACTCATCTGCCCGCACCGGAGGTCGGCGAGATTCATCGAGTGATGCTGGCACATGTGCTTGATCTCTACGATTTCTACGGTGAACACACCGGGCTGCGCGTGGCGCGCAAACATATCTCCTGGTACACCAAAGGGCTGGCCGGATCGGCACACTTCCGCCATCACATGAATCAGTTGGAGAGTCCTGCCGAGCAACTGGCGGCAGTGGACGAATTTTTTGCAGAACAAGAACAGCGTGGTCTACAGCTGCATTATGTCGAGGGTTTGGCAGCATGAGCGATGGCGCAATAAACGAAAATGACATGGCGCGCTATGTGCGCAAGGCGCTCAAGG
>JBDTPM010000138.1:0-6452 GCA_039932695.1 Gallionella sp.
AGGGGAAGGAGCGGGCGTATCCCCGCAGCAAGACTGCGGGGAATCACAAGTTTAATAAACCACCCCGCCGCAAGCGGCGGGGTATTAGCAGGGTGGATAAAACGCCGAAGGCGTGTATCCACCAGCGAGGTGGAAACGCTGCGCTTTTTCCACCCTACAAAAAACACGCCCCAAGGGGCGGGGAATTGAACCCGCAAAGATTCAATCCGTTCGCATAGTCTCTTTGGCTTCGCTCAGGACTAAAGGCATTGTCGAAATGCGGCCATAATAAATCAGGGTGTTAGTAGCAGCCATCATTTTCTGCATCATCAGGACGTCCGGTCAACAGTCGTGCCAGTTCACTCTGGCGAAACCATTGGGCCTGGGTTGTTCGCCAAGATTCTTCGGGACTGCGACCTGAATCGTTAGCAGTTTCAAAACTTCTTTAGTTCATATAGGGTGCGTCCCATTGTGAAGTCAACTGATCTTCTCCCTGAGCAATGCACCGATGGTGACAAGGCCGTGGCAGAAATGATTTCGTCCGGATCGCCGCAAGATACAGGGCGCATAGGTGTGGCCTTTGTGATCGAAGAGCGGGCCAATCCTTCGTCGGCTTTTTTTGTGCTGCCCGCGATCGCTGCTGGCGGATATCGTGTGGTGCGTTGCAGCTTTTCCGATTTGCCCTCCCCCGCCGATCTGGACGGGGCAGTGGTTGTATTTGTGCGCTATGTGCCATCAGCTTGGGCGAGGCTGGTGAATGAGGTGCGACCCAGTCTTCAAGCACTGGTGTACTTCATGGACGACGATATGCTGGATACGGGTGCAACTGTCGGTATGCCCTGGCGCTACCGTTTCAAACTGGCACGGCTGGCTGCCTGGCGGCGCGACTGGCTGCGACGCCAGGGAGCTGACATTTGGGTTTCGTCGAACTATCTGCAACAGAAATACGCGGACTGGCATCCCAAACTGGTGCTGCCTACGTACCTGGCAAGTCCCGCGGATACGGATGTACGCCGGGTGTTTTACCATGGCACGGCATCTCATGATGCCGAGATACTCTGGCTGCGCCCGGTGCTGGAGGAGGCGTTGCGCCGCGATGAGCGGATTGTCCTGGAGATCGTCGGCGGCCGGGATGTGCACCGTTTATATCGCGGTATTCCGCGGGTAACGGTGGTCCATCAGATGAAGTGGCCGGCGTATCAGGCATTTCTGGCTTTGCCGGGGCGGCATATCGGCTTGGCTCCGTTGCTGGATTTGCCGTTCAACCGGGGTCGCTCATACACGAAATTTTTTGATATCACCCGCTGCGGGGCGGTGGGGATCTATTCACCGGGCAGCGCCTACTCCGAAGTGGTCAGTCACGGGCTGGATGGGCTGATCGTCGAGCTGGATCAAGAAGCTTGGGTAATGGCTATTTTGAAACTTGCCCGGGATGAGTCGTTAAGGTTGACCTTGCTGCGTAACGCGGAGCTCAACTCGGCGGAGCTGGCTGGCAAGGCGCAACGAAGTTATTCCGGTCTGATAAAGCAGCGGACAGAAGATTATTGAGCTTTCCATAATTACTCGGCAGTCAGTAATATAGGCGACATCAAATGTACCCTGTAGGGGCGCGAATAAACAACCCCGCCGCAAGCTGCAGGGTATTGGTAGGGTGGGCACGCTTTTATGCCCACGCGTTTCGATGCCGCGTGGGCAGACGATAACCCTGTCTGCCCACCCTACGGAAAACATTACGCCCCAAGGGGCGGGGAATCGAACCCGCAAAGATTAAATTTCTACCCCCACCCTAACCCTCCCCCTGCAAGGGGGAGGGAATAATGTCGCTGAACTTTAACTTTGCTTTATGTGACCGCCGCATAGGTCAAACCCTTGTGAGTCCCCCGGCAAACCCGGATCAAGTAAGACTCCATGTTGTCACCCACTTTGGCTGCGGCGCAGTACAGTGATAGCTTCAATTCACGGATGATGAGATTTTGCAGAAACAACCTTCACTTGCCGGACAGATCGCAGCCCCGCTGATCGCGACTTCACGTGCCGTAGCCAACCTGCCCGGATTGGCTGATCTGCTCGGCGTGCCGGTGGTGCATCGCCGGGCAGTTCGCGATGCCGTGACGTATGGCGGGGTGATCGCATGGGGGCGCAAGACCAGTGCCACGGCAGCTACAAGTTTCGCTGATCGGCACAGCTTGAAATTGCTGCGGCTGGAAGATGGTTTTCTGCGTTCGGTGGGGTTGGGCAACCAGGAGCCGCCGCTTTCCATCGTAGTGGATGACACGGGCATTTATTACGATGCTACTGCCCTTTCCCGGCTGGAGACTTTGATATCTGCCATTCATACAGAGGCGCAGCGATCCCGCGCGCTGGCTTTGATTGCCGCCTGGCGGGCGGCACGGATATCAAAATATAACCACGCGCGGGAATATGAGGGTGACTTGCCGGTGCGCTATGTGCTGGTGGCCGATCAGACCCGGGGCGATGCCTCGATCCGCTACGGGCTGGCGGATGAGGCCAGCTTTCAGCGCATGCTGGCTGCGGCGCTGGCGGAATATCCCGAGTGTACGGTGTTGCTCAAGGTGCATCCCGAGGTGATGGCCGGGCGCAAGCGTGGTCATTTCGATCTTGCAAAGCTGGCACAAGATCCGCGCGTACGTCTGCTGGGTGAAGATGTTCATCCGGCGTTGTTGATCGAACATGCCGAAGCCGTATACGCAGTGACCTCGCAAATCGGCTTCGAGGGATTGTTGTGGGGCAAGCGGGTACGCACCTTTGGCATGCCGTTCTATGCCGGGTGGGGACTTACTCATGATGAATCACCTGCGCCGGATCGGCGCAAACCATTATCGCTGGAAGATCTGGTGCATGCCGCACTGCTGGAATATCCCCGTTACATCGATCCTGAAACAGGCAAGCGCTGCGAGGCGGAACGTGTGGTCGAATGGATGGCGCTGCAACGGCGGATGCGCAACCGGTTTCCCGCTACCGTGTATGCGGCGGGTTTCTCGCTTTACAAGCGGGCGATCGTCCGCAGCTTTTTTCAGGGCAGTCGTGTCAGGTTTATGCGGCGAACGGATCATCTGCCAAGCGGAGCAATGCAGGCGGTATGGGGGAAGAAAGAACAGGATACCCCTCTCCCCAACCCTCCCCCGGAGGGAGAGGGGATAAAAATCGTGCGACTGGAGGATGGCTTCATCCGTTCGGTGGGTTTGGGAGCAGATCTGGTACCTCCCTTGTCGTGGGTCATGGATCAGCATGGTATTTATTATGATGCGATGCGCCCATCCGGTTTGGAGCTGATCTTGCAGAACACGCGTTTTGAACAGGGCTTGCTTGCGCGTGCACAGGCGTTGCGGGAACGCCTGGTGGCGGATGGACTAACAAAATACAACGTCGGAACGACAAGTTGGCAACGCCCCGGGAGTTTCCCCCCTCACCCTAACCCTCTCCCCAACCCTGATGAAACTACTGGCCATTCAACCAGGCCGCCAAAATTCCGCTGCCAAGTTGCTGGTTATGTCCCGCCAGAGGGAGAGGGGAATCAATCCGCTGCACGGCGGGTGATTCTGGTGCCCGGGCAAGTGGAATCAGATGCTTCATTGGCCTATGGTACGCAGGCTATTTGCCGCAATCTCGATCTGGTGCGTGCGGTGCGTGCTTCCAACCCGGAAGCGTATGTAATCTACAAGCCCCATCCCGATGTGGCGGCTGGTATGCGCCGCAAAGGTTTGGGCGAAGCCGATGCAGCACTCTACTGCGACGAAGTGCTGGTGGACGTTGCCATGGGAGAGCTTTTGTTGTTGGTGGATGAGGTTCACACCCTTACCTCGCTGGCCGGATTCGAGGCACTGCTGCGCGGGAAAAATGTGGTCTGTTATGGACTACCCTTCTATGCAGGCTGGGGCTTGACCGAAGATATGCTGCCTGTCGCGCGCCGTACGCGACAATTGTCGCTGGATGAATTGGTAGCAGGCGTGCTGATTCTTTATCCCGCCTATGTAAGCCGCAGCACAGGCAAATTCACAACGCCGGAACGGGCGCTGGATGAACTGCTGTCCTGGCGGGCAAGTGTCATTTCCACCACGCCATGGTGGGGCGGGATGTACAGATTTTTGGTGAGAAGAGTCTTGCGCAAAGCATAAAACCTGACGAGATGCCGAGGCGTTTCGGCATAAGGAGGGCGTTGTATGTATGCTGCCGGGTGATGGCAGCATCGATGTAGTCATAAGGACGCTCCGGGATAATGCGACACCACACAAAACAGGCTTCGATATTGTTGGTCATGCTGCTCGGGTTGAGGGTGGTCGATGCGCTGGCAGATACGCCTTCCACTGATCGCATATTCGACTCCGTGTCGGTTTATGCCGGGCAAGGCGCCAATCATAATCTGAGGGAATTGCCGGAGCGCATCGTCTCCGGGCGTCTGGACTGGGACAAGACTTATTTCAGCGCGCTGGGGCTGGGCAAAATCCGCGATGATCTGGGGCAGAGTTTTACAGGTCTTCGCGACACACCGTTCGCATCTATTCAACATGGCTATGAAGTGGTGCTGGTCCAGCATAGAGGTCTGCAATCCAATGCAGAGGCCGGCGCTGCCTACAAGCTGAGAACTCCCGATTTTCAAATGGGACCGATCGGAGTAGACTTCGGGGCGGGAGCAGGTTTGTCATATGCTCTCGGCAATCCAAGCTACGAAGATGGTCCGAAGGATAACCCGCAAAGGCGTTACCGCTTGCAGCTATTGGCCTTGTTCGAATTTGAATTTCGTCTGCGCGCGTATGAAAACTTTTCGGTGATCACTCGTGTCCATCATCGCTCTGGCGTGTATGGTTTGATTGCTCCGAGGCATGCAGGCTCGAATTTTCTGGCGGCAGGTGTCCGCTACCGGTTTTGATCGCAATCACGAGGCAGGCAATGGTTAAGAACGGACTCTCGACATTCAAAGGCAAGCGGGTGTTGTTGCTGCAAGGCCCGATGGGACCTTTCTTTCATCGCATGAAGCAGGATCTGACTCAGGCGGGCGCCCAGGTCTTCAAGGTTAATTTCAACGGCGGGGACTGGCTGTTCTATCCCGATCATGCCTTCAATTACCGGGGAAAACCGGAGGATTGGTCTGCGTATTTTGAGGCGCTGCTCGAGCAGTTGCATGTCGATATCGTGATGCTGTTTGGCGACTGCCGCCCTATCCACCGTATGGCGCATGTGATCGCGCACCGTCGCGGTCTGGAAATCGGCGTGTTCGAGGAAGGTTATATTCGACCGCATTACATTACGCTGGAGCGGGTTGGCGTCAATGGTTATTCAAACCTTCCCCGTTCGCCGATCTTCTATTTGAATAATACCCCCCCTCGCATTGATGCTCCGTTGCCGTTGGGAAACACTTACTGGCATGCCGCGCTTTGGGCTGTTTTGTATTACTTTGCGGCTGGCTTGTTTAAACCGTTTTTCCCGCATTACCGGCATCACCGCCCGCTGACCTGGCTGGAGAGTTTTCCCTGGCTGCGATCTGTGTGGCGCAAGGGATATTACGCGATCAGGGAATGGGGTGTTTCGGCGTCGTTGAAAAGCAAGTTTGCCGGACGTTACTTCCTGGTCCCGCTACAGGTGTATAACGATTCCCAGATAGACAAGCATTCTGATTTTGACACGGTCGAACATTTCATCGATGAGGTGATGACGTCCTTTGCGCACCATGCGCCACGAAGCCGGATCCTGGTTATCAAGCACCATCCCATGGATCGCGGTTATTGCGATTACGCGGCGTTAATCGCCAAAAGAGCCAAGCAACTCGGACTGCAAGGAAGGTATTTCTACATCCACGACCAGCATTTGCCCACACTGCTGGATCACGCCAGCGGTGTGGTTGTGGTCAACAGCACGGTGGGTTTGTCGGCAATAATACATGGCACCCCGGTCAAAGTTTGCGGGAAGGCGCTTTACGACATGAATGGACTCGCCTTCCCTCATCCGCTGAACAGGTTTTGGCGGGAGGCACAGCATGCCAAGCCGAATCAGCGAATGTTACGTTTCTTCCACGATTATCTGGTTTCACAGTCGCAATTGAAAGGCAGCTTCTATAAACGCCTGCCCATCCTGGCATCGCATACCGGGATATGCTGGTCGCTGAGTAATGATCCCAGACCGATCGAAGATCGCCAACCCAGACTGCTCAAGTCAGCAGTTGATCGCAGAGGATAACGCACCCTTCGACTCCGGGCAGCGCTTCAGGTCTGTCACTGTTGTTTGGTCGGATGCCACCTGCCATGTATGCAATGAAACTTGATCGCAGATTGCCCATTAGTCGGAATGTGCCCAAAACCCCCTCTGGTGAAACTACTAGCCATTCGACTAGGCTGTCAAAGTACAACAGCCAAGTCGTTGGTTATAACTCCCCCTTGTCAGGGGGAGAACCGAACCCGCTCCTCCCCTGACTGCGGAAGGGTCGTTGCGCAGCAGCGGGGAACCCACCGGTGTACCCC
>JBDTPM010000139.1:0-5212 GCA_039932695.1 Gallionella sp.
CAAGCGGCCGAGGCAATCGAAAATCATACTGAGTAAGCGAGAGAATAATGGGATTGAATGATCCGCGCAATTGTAGGTTGGCAATAAAAACAGTGGCGGCGCGTCAAGCGGCCGAGGCAATCGAAAATCATACTGAGTAAGCGAGAGAATAATGGGATTAAATGATCCGCAATGGGGCAATAAAAACAGTGGTGGCCCGCCAGATCTGGAAGAGCTGTTGCGCAAACTCAACAATAAGGTGGCCAGTCTGCTTGGCGGCAAGGGCGGGTCAGGGAAACCCGGCGGTGGTCCGATAAAGGGATTCGGCCCGGGCATCGGTCTGATCGCTGCGATCGCCGCGCTGATCTGGTTCGGCAGCGGCTTTTACATCGTGGATGCCAGCCAGCGCGGTGTGGTGTTGCGTTTCGGCAAGAAGGTCGAGGTCACCGAGTCCGGCCCCCGCTGGCATTTGCCGTTCCCGGTCGAAACCGTGGAGATCGTCAATCTGAGCCAGGTCCGCACCGTGGAAGTGGGTTATCGCGATAACGTCAAAAACAAGATACTCAAGGAATCGCTGATGCTGACCGATGATGAGAACATCATCGACATCCAGTTCGCGGTGCAGTACTTCCTGAAGGACCCCGCCGACTATCTGTTCAACAACCGCATGCCGGACGAGAACGTGCGCCAGGCGGCAGAGACCGCGATACGCGAAGTGGTCGGCAAGAGCAAGATGGACTTCGTGCTGTACGAGGGCCGCGAGCAGGTGGCCGCCTCGGCGACCAAGTTGATCCAGGAGATTCTGGATCGCTATACGTCGGGTATCCTGATCAGCAAGTTGACCATGCAGAACGCGCAACCGCCGGAACAGGTGCAGGCGGCTTTCGATGACGCGGTGAAGGCCGGTCAGGATCGCGAGCGGCAGAAGAACGAAGGCCAGGCTTATGCGAATGACGTGATACCGCGCGCAAGCGGTACCGCCGCGCGTCTGATCCAGGAGTCGCAGGGTTACAAGCAAAGCGTGATCGCCAATGCCGAAGGTGATGCCAGCCGCTTCAGGCAGATACTGGTCGAATATGAAAAGGCACCCGGTGTGACGCGCGAGCGCATGTATCTGGACATGATGCAGCAGGTGATGGGCAATATCAGCAAGGTGATGGTCGACCAGAAGAACGGCAACAGCCTGTTGTATCTGCCGCTGGACAAACTGATGGAAACCTCACGCTCAACCGCTACGGCTGCAGCAGCAGCTTCCCCGGCGCCGGCAACTTCGGAATCCAGTGATAACACCGCAGCGCAACGTGCAAGAGACTCGCTGCTGGGTCGCGACAGGGGGACACGCTAATGAAAAAGAGTATGGCTAACGTATTGATAGCGGTGGTCGCCGCTTTGATCATTCTGAGCATGAGCGTGTTCGTGGTGGATCAGCGTCAGAATGCGATCGTGTTCCAGCTGGGCGAAGTGGTCGGTGTAAAGATCTTGCCGGGATTGTATTTCAAGGTCCCGCTGCTGCAGAACGTGCGCTTCTTCGATTCGCGCATACTGACCCTGGACGCCGGAGAACCGGAACGCTTCATCACCGCGGAGAAGAAAAACGTGATGGTGGATGCCTTCATCAAGTGGCGCATCGTGGATGTCAAGCAATATTACGTCAGCGTGGGCGGCGATGAAGTGCGCGCCAAGACGCGGCTGTTGCAGACGGTCAATTCCAGCATGCGCGAAGAGTTCGGCAAGCGCACGATACATGAGGTGGTGTCCGGTGAACGCGAAAAGATCATGGATGTGCTGCGCACCAAGACCGACAGCGATGCACGCAAGATCGGCGTGGAAGTACTGGATGTGCGGTTGAAGCGCGTCGATTTTCCATTGGAGATCAGCGAGTCGGTATATCGCCGCATGGATGCCGAGCGCAAGCGCGTGGCCAATGAACTGCGTGCTTCCGGTGCGGCCGAAGGCGAAAAGATCAAGGCCGATGCCGACAAGCAGCGCGAAGTGATCCTGGCCCAGGCTTATCGCGAAGCGCAAAAGACCAAGGGCGAGGGCGATGCCAAGGCGTCCGCGTTGTATGCGGCCGCATTCGGCAAGAACGCCGAGTTCTATTCGTTCTACCGCAGCCTGGAAGCCTATAAGCAGAGCTTCAGGGACAAGAACGACGTGATGGTGCTGGATCCGAGCTCGGCTTTTTTCAAGTACCTGAAGAGCTCCGGCAGGCCGGGCAAGTAGTGTGCTCGAATATTGGTTGCTCGGCCTGGCGATGATGCTGGTGATCGAAGGAATCGTGCCGTTCCTGCTGCCCGATTTGTGGCGCGAGACATTTCGCAGGCTGGTGACGATGTCTGATGGGCAATTGCGTTTCATCGGCGTCACCGCGATGCTGTCCGGAATAATATTGCTGTATTGGATCAAGTGATGCAAAACTGGTTACTCCCCGAGTGCATTCAGGATATGTTGCCGGACGAGGCGTGGCGCGTCGAGCAGATGCGCGCGCAATTCCTCGATCTGTTGCGCAAGTCCGGTTATCAACTGGTCTCGCCGCCGCTGCTGGAATATGCCGAATCGCTGCTGATCGATGGTAGCGATGACATGGACCTGCGCACCTTCAAGCTGGTCGATCAGTTGAGCGGGCGCACCCTGGCGCTGCGCGCCGACATCACCCCGCAAGTGGCGCGCATCGATGCCCATCTGCTGAATCGTCAAGGCGTGACACGTCTGTGCTATGCGGGCAGCGTGCTGCATACCCAGCCGGTCGGTCTGACGCGCACCCGCGAGTTGTTGCAGATCGGCGCCGAACTGTATGGTCACGGCGGCCTGGACAGCGATCTGGAGATACAGCAACTAATGCTGCAAGCACTGGCTCTGCTGGGCATCAGGGATGTGCACCTCGACCTCGGCCATGTCGGCGTGTTTCGCTCACTGGTGAGTCACGCAAATCTGGACAAGGACCTCGAAGGAAAATTGTTCATTGCGCTGCAAAGCAAGGACAGCGCTGCTTTGCATACATTGGCGCAACCGCTGGAGACGAAACTCCGCGGCGCATTACTGGCGCTGCCTACGCTGTATGGCGATTGTGCGGAAGTGCTGGCGCGGGCACGCAAACTGTTGCCGGAACATGAGCAGATCGTTGCGGCTCTGGATGCATTGCAAACCGTTTCGGAAAAGTTGCAGGCGATGGTGTCGAGCGTCGGAATAGACCTCGCCGATCTGCGTGGCTATCACTATCATAGCGGCATGGTATTCGCCGCTTACCATGCCGGCAGCCACGATGCGATCGCGCTGGGCGGACGCTACGATGAGCTCGGCAAGAGTTTCGGACGCGCGCGTGCCGCGACCGGATTCAGCATGGATCTGCGCCAGTTGTACCGTTTGCTGCCGCCGCAGGCAGCCAGGTCAGGCGTGCGCGCGCCGCATCTCGACGATGCCGCGTTGCGCGACAAGATCGCAAAACTTCGCGAGGCGGGCGAGGGGGTGGTGGTGGACCTGTTGGGCGACAAGTCCTTGCGCGGGGAATTGCAGTGCGATCGCGAGCTGGTGTTGCGCGATGGCGTGTGGCAGGTTGTCGAAATGAAATAAACCCCTCCCGGCCTCCCCTTGCACCCGCAATGGGTACGCCGGTGGGTTCCCCGCTGCTACGCAGCGACCCTTCCGCAGTCAGGGGAGGAGCATAGTCACCTGCCTTGTCAAGGGGAGGCTGGGAGGGGTTGGGGTTGTCAACAATCAATATCGAATCAGGAATAGGCAATGGCAAAGAACGTAGTAGTGATCGGCACCCAATGGGGTGATGAGGGCAAGGGCAAGATCGTCGATTGGCTGACCGATCATTCCCAGGGCGTGGTGCGTTTTCAGGGCGGGCACAACGCCGGCCACACGCTGGTGATAGCCGGCAAGAAGACCGTGTTGCATCTGATCCCGTCGGGCATCCTGCGCGATCATGTGATGTGCTATATCGGCAACGGCGTGGTGTTGTCGCCACAAGCCCTGCTCAAGGAGATGGACGAGCTGAAAGCGGCGGGCATCGATGTCTATAGCCGCCTGAAGATCTCCGAAGCCTGTCCTTTGATCCTGCCGTACCATGAAGCGCTCGACAAAGCCCGCGAGTTGGCGAAAGGTGCTGCCAAGATCGGCACCACCGGACGCGGTATCGGGCCGGCCTATGAAGACAAGGTGGCGCGCCGTGCGATAAGGTTGCAGGATATCTTTTTCCGCGAACGTTTTGCCGCGAAGCTGGGCGAGGTGCTGGACTATCACAACTTCGTGCTGAAGAACTATTTCCAGGCCGAAACGGTGGATTTCCAGAAGACGCTGGACGAAACGCTGGCACTGGCCGAACGCATCAAGCCGCTGGTGATGGACGTGCCGCGCGCGTTGTATGAAGCCAACCAGGCAGGCCAGAGCCTGTTGTTCGAAGGTGCGCAAGGTTCGCTGCTGGACATCGACCACGGTACTTATCCGTTTGTCACATCCAGCAACTGCGTCGCCGGCGCTGCCTGTGCCGGGGCAGGGGTGGGACCGCAGATGCTGCATTACGTGCTGGGCATCACCAAGGCTTACACCACGCGCGTCGGTTCCGGCCCGTTCCCCACCGAACTGTATGATGCGGTGGACAAGCGCGATCCCATTGGCGAAGGTCTGGCCAAGCGCGGTCACGAATTCGGCTCAACCACCGGGCGTGCCCGCCGCTGTGGCTGGTTCGATGCCGCCGCGCTCAAGCGCTCGATCCAGATCAATGGCGTGTCCGGCCTGTGCATCACCAAGCTCGACGTGATGGATGGCATGGAAACCGTGCAGCTTGGTGTGGGGTATCGCATCAACGGCGTGGATAGCGATATCCTGCCGGCCGGGGCGGATGCCCTGGCGGATTGCCAGGCAGTATATGAAGAGATGCCGGGCTGGAGTGAAAGCACGCTGGGCGTGCAACGTTATCAGGACCTGCCGCAAGCCGCGCGCAACTATCTTGAGCGCATCGCCAAAGTGTGCGGTGTGCCGGTCGATATGGTTTCGACCGGACCGGATCGCGACGAGACCATCGTGTTGCGCCATCCATTCGAGTAGTCGACCGAAATCGATGTGCCAAACAAACAACGCAGTGCGCAGTTAGCACTGCGTTGTTGTTTTCGAGTCATTGATCAACAGGAACCAATTGCCCGCTTGAGCGGGTTTCAATCTATTGAGGTTTACATAATTGAAGACAGCGCCGCATCATCCAGAATGGAACTTGAAAAATAATAAAACTGCT
>JBDTPM010000140.1:0-2687 GCA_039932695.1 Gallionella sp.
CGATCACATGCACGATGCCCTGGCGCACATCGGACATCTTGAATTCGTTCACGCCGAATTCGGCGCAATTGCTGTCCAGCGTATCCACTTGCAGGCGCGAGATCGGATCGGCGATGCCCTGCGCGCGCCCGGTGGTCGGCACGTTGTGATCCGCCACGGCGAGGATCGAAGAGGTACGCCACAGCTTGCGTCCGGCCAGCTTCAGGCCCTCGAAGGCCTGCGGGCTGGTCACTTCATGCACCAGATGACGGTCGATGTAGATCAACGCGGTGCCGTCGGCTTCCTGCCGCACCACGTGAGCATTCCAGAGTTTGTCGTAAAGGGTTTGCGCGCTCATCTTGTTCAACTTTTTAAGAGCGTGCGATTATGCCACAACAGCATCGCCAGCCCAAGCCGCACCGCTACCATTTCAGGCAGTTTGTCATCATATGCGGATCTAGTCCACGGGAGTCGCTGCGCCCCAACTGCCGTTCGGTTGTTTCATTGAATACATGATCCGGATCACACCCGTTGCCAGATCAAAGCAACCAAAATACATGCTCGACCCATCATCAGGCAGGGATGCCTCGGCGGCGATATCGCAACCCGGGATGGTCACGATCTCCGGCGCGGCAGCACAATTTGAGCCGTTCGACAGGCAGTGCATCAGACCCTGGGGACCGTTCCAATATACATCCGGGCCTACCGGTGATATCCATATCTGGTCATCATCACCCGTGGTATTGACCGGCGTGCCGCTGTTGACGGGCTGAGACCAAACCCCATTTGTATTACCGGAAAACCAGATGTCCTTTCCTCCGGCACCGCCCGCTCGACTGGAAGTGAACCATAGGGCGCTACCATCCGGAGAGATATGCGGGTTATCTTGTATGACATTGGCTGTATGGTCATTGATCGCAGTACCCAGATCAACCGGGCTGCGCCAGGTTCCGTCCGGATTTTTATCGGCCATGACGATGTTGTTGGTGCTTCCGTTTCCCTGCAGCCACAGGAAGGTGTCACCGCCGTTGATCTCCATGCCGCTTGAATCGCCATAAGCGCCGTTCAATCCCAGATTCGTCGCCTCGGACCAGGTGCCGTCTGGATTTTTTATAGCAACATAGATATCCGATTCATCAAATGGTTGCGAACTGTGATGTAGTCCCGGCCGGTCCGGCCCGGTTGCCAGTGGCATGACAGTCCCACCGCTCAGTATCCAGGGAGCGAAGTTATACCGGGAGTACATAAAATACAGCCGCTGACCATCACTTGATATGAACGGCGAATCCGTCCAGCCAGTCCCGGTATTGATAGGAACATGCGTCGTCATAGTTTGCGCGGGATTTTGACTACCGCCACAACTGCACTGCAAAACCGCTAGCGCGAGTATGACAAAACATATTCCGCAACGGGTTATTCTGTGCGAATGATCTGCGCTCAGAAGAACATCGGCACAAACATCGCACAAAACATCGGGGTCAGGTCTTGCAATCATACATTCTCTCCCTGCCTCACCGCCCTGCTGACAGTGGCGTAATGCACACCAAATAAATATGCTATTGCCTGCATCGTATAGTCGCCTGTGGCATAGGCAGCGATCATTGCTTCTTTGGGTTCACGATGTTTGTTCTGGTAATGACTCAGCGGCTTTGCCAATGGGCGGCGTTGTGTACGCGATATTTCGCCTATTGCGATTTTATCTGTCATTCTTTGCATGCGCTTGATAAATTTCTCCGAGCCGAGATACACGTGACCGTTGAGATTCTCCCATACACTCGGCAGCCCCACGCCTGCCCGCAACGGGAAACCTCAGGGGGAAACCTCAGGGACGGACCACGGTTTACCGTCAGGCTCATTTTGCTTTCACCCGCCGTCGCTCCCGTCACGTTTCCCATCATGCTCACCAGTTCCTCAACACAGCCGATATTCGTTCTCCCGCCTCTTCAACACAGAAACAAATCATCCTAACCAGCCTCTCCCGCCCAGACAATTAACGCGGCTTGGTAGTTTTCCGCATCATTGCGGACTCGTCATCCCCTGCTTCCACAGTATCAGCAGCAAGCCCAGCAGCGCCATCCCCGCGCTGCACGAATACAGCACGCTGGCGCCATAGTGTTGCCAGATCGGGCCGCTGGCCAACCCGCCCAGCATGCCGCCTGCGCCGTAGGTCAGGCTGCCGAACAACGCCTGGCCTTTGGATTGATGCCGGCCCTGGAAGAACTCATGTATCAGTCCGATCGAGGCGGCGTGATATGCGCCGAACGTCGCGGCGTGCAGCACTTGCGCGATCAACAGCAACACCAGCAGATCAACACCCCAGCCGATCAGCAGGAAACGCACGATCGCCGCACTGAAGCTGAACAGCAGGATGCGTGTGTAGCCAAAACGGCGCACCAGCCACGGCATCACAAAGAACACGCCGATCTCGCAAATCACGCCGAGCGCCCACAGCCCGCCCACCGCACTTTTCGGATAACCGTGCTCGACCAGATAGATGGAATAGAAGGTGTAATAAGGCCCGTGCGCGACTGACATCAGGAAGCATGCGCTGAGCAGGGCCAGCACACGCGGCTGCAACACGATCTGTTTGATAGGCTGATGGTCGGTGTGATGGGCCAGCACCTCGGTGGGCGGAATCTGCCGGGCGAACAGTACAATGCCCAACTCTATCACCGCCCCCACCCACAACAACCAGGTAATGGCCATAT
>JBDTPM010000141.1:0-1926 GCA_039932695.1 Gallionella sp.
CCATTCGCAGACCGCGTGCGAAGCGGCAGTGCGCCTGCATCCGCAGGTGAAGGATCGATTGAAGGACATCAGCAAGATCGTGATACACACCCACGAATCCGCGATCCGCATCATCTCCAAGGTCGGCCCGCTGGCGAATCCGGCAGACCGCGACCATTGCATCCAGTACATGGTGGCGGTGCCGCTGGCGTTCGGCGACCTGGTGGCGGAACATTACGAGGACAGCTTTCACGCATTCAATCCGATCATCGACCTGTTGCGCGACAAGATGGAGATCGCCGAGGAGCCGCGTTACAGTCGCGAATATCTGGAAGCTGACAAACGCTCGATCGCCAATGCGATCCAGGTGTTCTTCAAGGACGGCAGCAGCACCGAGAAGATCGAAGTGGAGTATCCGATCGGTCATCGTCGCCGCCGCGCCGAGGGCATCCCGGTGCTGCAGCAGAAGTTCCTGAGTAATCTGCGCACACGCTTTCCCGAACAGCGTTGCCAGCAGATCATGGCGCTGTGTCTGGATAAAATAAAGCTGGAAGCAACACCGGTCCATACATTCATGGAGATGTTCGTCATCAATTAAATTAATAGCTGCGTCATTCCCGCGAAAGCGGGAATCCAGCAAAAAGAATAGCCTGCATAGCAGACAAAACCGAAATGATGGCCCGCTTCGCTGGGTTGTTAACTTCAACTGGATTCCCGCCTTCGCGGGAATGACGATAAAGGGAGGGAATCGAGATGAGCTACCAGACAGAGTATCAACATTCGATGAAAGATCCGGAGGGATTTTGGCGCAAGCAGGCCGAAGCTCTGGAGTGGTTCAAGTTCCCGCAGCAGATCCTGTCGCTCGATGACGACGGCCTTGGCTACTGGTTCGCCGACGGCGAGATGAACACCGCTTACATGGCATTGGACCATCATGTGAAGACCGGACGCGGGAATCAACTCGCGCTGATCTACGATTCCTCCGTCACCAATACCAAGTCCCGCTACACCTATGCCGAGCTGACAGATGTCGTCGCGCGCACCGCCGGCATGCTGGCGAACCTGGGCGTGGTGAAAGGCGACCGCGTCATAATCTACATGCCGATGATCCCGGAAGCGGTGATCGCGATGCTGGCGGCGGCAAGACTGGGCGCGATCCATTCCGTCGTGTTCGGCGGCTTCGCACCGCCGGAGCTGGCGATCCGCATCGACGACGCGAAACCCAAAGTCATCCTCACCGCTTCCTGCGGTATCGAGGTCAAGCGCGTGGTGGAATACAAGCCCTTGGTCGACCGCGCGATCGAACTCGCCAAATACAAACCACAAAGCTGCATCGTCTATCAGCGTCCGCAAGCGGCCGCTACACTGGTCGCGGGGCGCGATCACGATTGGGTTTCATTGCTGGCCAAGGCCAAGCCGGTGGGCTGCACGCCGGTCAAAGGCAGCGACCCGCTGTACATCCTCTACACTTCCGGCACCACCGGCAAACCCAAGGGGGTATTGCGCGAGAACGGCGGTCATGCAGTGGCACTCAAATACAGCATGAAGGCCATATACAACGTCGAGCCGGGCGATGTGTATTGGGCATCGTCGGATGTGGGCTGGGTGGTCGGCCACTCTTACATCGTGTACGGACCGCTGCTTCACGGCTGCACAACGATCGTGTATGAAGGCAAACCAATCATGACACCGGACGCGGGCGCTCTGTGGCGCGTCTGCGCTGAATATGGAGTGAAGGCGCTGTTCACCGCGCCCACCGCGTTCCGGGCCATCAAGAAAGAAGACCCGCAGGCCGAGTTGATGAAGAAGCACGACCTGAGCAAACTGAAGGTGATCTACTCCGCGGGCGAACGCCTCGACCCGCCCACCGAAGAATGGCTCACCGAAAAAAGCGGCAAGCCGGTGGTGGACCACTGGTGGCAGACCGAGACCGGCTGGGCGATCACC
>JBDTPM010000142.1:0-2181 GCA_039932695.1 Gallionella sp.
CACTTATCTGGAGCGCAAGATTTCCGCCTTTATGCAGGCGCGACTGGGGCCGATTGAGTGGCAGCAGGATTGACCCTGTCCATCACCCCTTGTTGCTGCGCGGGATGAGAATAGATGTAAGTCAGCGACAAACTGGTAATAAAAAACAACGTCGCAGCCACCGCCGTGCTGCGACTGAGAAAATTCGCGGAGCCGCTGGAGCCGAACAGACTACCAGCCGAACCCGTTCCGAATGCAGCGCCCATATCAGCGCCCTTGCCGTGCTGGATCAGCACCAAACCGATCAACGCTGCCGCCGCAATGACGTGCACCACCCATACCAATGTTTCCACACACTACTCCCCACAAATTAAGACTAAAGCCAAAATCAAACCTGTCCGGCGCGACATATCGCCAGAAATTCATCCGCAACCAGGGAAGCCCCGCCGATCAACCCGCCATCGATATCCGGCATCGCAAACAGCTCTGCCGCGTTATTCGCCTTCACACTGCCGCCGTAGAGTATACACAACCCGGATGCGATTTGCCCATCATGAGATGCGACACGCTGGCGGATAAAGGCATGCACTGCCTGCGCCTGCGCTGAACTGGCGGTCTTGCCGGTGCCGATCGCCCATACCGGCTCATAAGCCACCACCGCATTGCGCAACGCCTGCACCCCGGCCAATTTGATCAGCGCATCCAGTTGCTCGGCAACCACTTCTTCGGTGACTCCGCCTTCGCGCTGCTCCAATGTCTCGCCGACACACAGGATGGGCGTCAACCCGGCCTGCTGCGCAGCCAGGAATTTCTCGGCCACCAGATGGCTGCTCTCATGATAGTAAGCGCGGCGTTCCGAGTGCCCGACGATCACATAAGTGCAGCCGAAGTCTCGCAACATCCCTGCGGACACCTCACCGGTGTAAGCGCCTTTATCCAGCTGATGCACATCCTGGGCTCCCCACTTCACCGGGCTGGCAGACAGCTTTTGCTGCGCCTGAAACAGATAAGGAAAGGGCACACAGACCGCACAATCGACATTCTTGATGGAAACCATACCGTTGCGTAGTGCATCCAGCAACTCGGCGTTCTGAACCAGCGCACCCTGCATCTTCCAGTTCCCGGCCACAAATTTGCGTCGCATCGTAAATCAACCCGCTGAATGTTAAGGCGCGCAATCCTACCCGTGAACTGGCCGGCGGTCAATGAAACAGCCGGGAAAAGCCCGCACGCGGGCAACGGTCAAGCGGCTTGAACGGGAATCTGGTCGCGCTGGGCGATGATGCGGTTATGTTCGTCCACATAAACGAGTAGCGGGTGGTATCTTTGCAGTTCCAGCTCGGAATACATCGCATAGCTGGCGATGATCAGGAGATCGCCCGGAGCGGCCTTGTGGGCGGCCGCGCCATTCACGGAGATCACGCCAGAGCCGCGTTGGGCGCGGATGGCGTAAGTGGTGAAACGCTCGCCATTGGTGATGTTGTAGATATCGATCTGCTGATATTCCCTGATGTCGGCGGTATCCAGCAAATCGTCGTCGATCGCGCAGGAGCCTTCGTAATGCAGTTCGGAGTGCGTAACGTGCACCCGGTGCAACTTGGACTTAAGCATGATTCTTTGCATTAGGACACCTCTCAATCAGTGGGCACGGATTATACAGCACGCCACTACCCGTGTAACCAACCCCAGATCAATCGTTCAGGCTGACTTCAACGTTGTCGATCAAACGGGTTTTGCCCAACCTAGCCGCCGCCAATATCACCAAATTCCGCTGACCCGAACCAGCCGCCAGCAAATCTGACTGGTTGCGCACCGCCACATAATCCACCGACCAGCCCCTTGCAGTAAGGGCTTCGACTGCCTGTTTCTGTAATTGTTCAAAGTCGTGCCCCCCTTGCAAGATAGCCCGTCCTGTCGCCTGCAGTATCTGATACAGAAAAACAGCCTCGCCGCGTTCGTTAGCATTCAAATACTGGTTGCGCGAACTGAGCGCGAGACCGTCCGCCGCGCGCACCGTCTCGCCGCCGACGATGTGTACCGGCAGGTTCAGTTGCGCGACCATCTGGCGGATGATGTGCAGTTGCTGGTAGTCCTTCTTGCCGAACAACGCAGTGTGCGGCTGCACGATATTCAGCAGCTTCAGCACCACCGTCGCCATGCCGCGAAAATGTCCAGGACGGGATGCGCCATCCAGCTCGTTGG
>JBDTPM010000143.1:0-1938 GCA_039932695.1 Gallionella sp.
CGAAGTGGTCGAGCATCGCCTGAAATCCGAATACGGCGTGGACGCGGTGTTCGAACGCGCCGGCATACACACCGCGCGCTGGGTGACCTGCCCGGATGCGGCGCATCTCAATGAATTCGTGAAGGCCAACCAGGCCAGATTGGCGCGCGACGTGGATGGCAACTACGCCTACCTCGCCGACACCGGCGTGAATTTGCGACTCGCCCAGGAACGCTGGCCGAAGGTGCAGTTCCACGCCACGCGTGAGCATGGCCAGCAACTAAGCTGAGAATTGGCTAGCCATAAAATAAGCTGAATCAGCGACTGGCCCTGCTGTTATCTTACGCAAGTCCCGAAGTCATTTAGTCTCATCGAACAGCATCTCCAGACGCATGCTGAACATCGGGCTGGATCTATAATTTCTTTCCTTGGGAAAATGCAGTTGCGGGCTTAATTCAAGGAATACCCAGTCCCGGTGCAAGCGGTAACGATAAAGCATCAACGCGACATAGTCCGTGACCTGCCCCTGCGGCCGGCTGACCCCGATCGCGCTGGCCTGATACAGCAAGGCACTACGCTCATTCAGCGTGTGATAGATCGACAGATCCTGACGCAGGTCGAAGTTCTGCTTGTCGTGCAGCCATGTGGCATTGCTGCTGGCGCGGAACAGCACGGGCTCGCTGAAAGGATGCTCCAGATCCAGTTGGGTGCTTTCACCCGCGCCTATCGTATTGAACCAGAACACCGACTCCGCTACCTTCATCCGCCACTGTTCCATCGGGATTGAATAGCTGCCCCTGGCGCGCGCGAAAGGCTGTAGCGGGCTGCGTATCTGTATCCCTGCGTCGGTACTGAAGTGCCAACGGGTTTCTTCCGCCTTCTGATAACGCGCCGCCAGGGAAACCTTCCCGGGCGCAACGACCTGGTTGAAAACCACGGGCTGCCCCTGGGTCGACTCTCCCGTTACATTTTTCTCGGGATCAGTTTCCAGCAACAGATGCAAGCGCTGCTCAGTCGTGGGCAGATGCAACTTGGCTCGGCCGGATAGCACGAAATTGCGGCCACCGCCATATCCCGCCACCCTGCTGAGGTCGATCTGCAATACGCTTTTATTGCTCTCCTGGTAATTGCGATTATCGCCAAAGAAGCGATCGATATCAGCGGCGAAGCTGACAAACTTTTCCGCCAGATAATCGCGCGGAGCATCGACAACATCAAACAGTATCGGTGATGTCGGCTGATCAGGCTGTTCTGCTGCCAGCAACTGCAATGGAAAGGCAAGCGCAACGCCCAGCATCAGACCGGATGGGAGCGGGGAAAGCCGGATATATTTTCGCGCGAAGGTAGGCATTTCGGGCAGATATTACACGATGCAACCGGGTAAGCCGATACTGCCCCAGATGGCGTGGCATTGGTGGTGAATAAAGATCAATTCTGCCAATCACATTGGAATTACTGTCTGCGCGAATCGATATTACCGATACAACGCGGGGAACTGTTTGCGTAATTGCGTCAGCTTCGGCAGGTCATGCATCACGATATACGGTTGATTCGGATGCAGGGCCAGAAAGTTCTGGTGGTGATCCTCGGCGGGATAGAACTGCTGCAGCGGTACGACTTGGGTGACGACAGGTTTGGAAAAAGTCCGAGCTGCGGTGAGTTGCTGAATATGGCGTTGCGCGAGTTGCTGTTGCCCGGCACTGGTGTAAAAGATCGCCGAACGATATTGGCTGCCGAAATCAGGACCCTGACGATCGAGCTGGGTGGGATCGTGTGCCACGCTGAAGAACACCTCCAGCAATTGCTGGTAGGAAATCTGTGCCGGATCGAAACTGACACGCACCGCTTCCGCATGTCCGGTCGTCCCCTCGCTCACCATCTCGTAATGCGCGGTAGCCGCACTGCCGCCGGCATAGCCTGATACCACGTCAGTCACACCCTTGACGTGCTTGAACACCG
>JBDTPM010000144.1:0-6654 GCA_039932695.1 Gallionella sp.
GATCTGCACTCGGCCACCACCGATTTCCTCGCGGATCACCGGTGCAGTGATGATTTCGCCCTTGCCCTTTTCAAACAGGATGATCGCCATGCGCTTGCCGACGTTTTCGCGCGTCGCCTCCTTGAACAGGCGTGCGCCGACGCCATCCAGATTGATATGCACCGCAGCTTCATTGGTGCGGTTATCGAATCCGGGCTGTGCATCGTTGATGCGCTCTCCGGTGAGTATCACTTGCTTCTTTACCAGCAGCATGCCGCCCTGGCGGTCTTTGAACATCTCGGTGCCGAACGGCGCGATCGCTCCCGTGCCGGCCTGGCTCGTGTCATCCACCATGCGCACTTCAAGGGTAGCGGTACGTCCCAGTATATCCTTGGCGCGCGCGGTGTCCTGCACACCCGGCAGTTGTACCACCACTCGATCCGCACCCTGCTGTTGAATCACCGGCTCGGCCACGCCCAATTCATTGACACGGTTGCGCAGCGTAACCAGATTCTGCTGCACGGCAGAATCCTGAATCCGCTTTTCAGCTTCCGGCTTCAGGGTAATCTGCAGCCTGTACTCGCCGCCTTGGTCGACATCCACGAGCGTATATTCTGAAAAACGCTGTTTGATTTCCGCTTCCCCCCTGCTGCGCGCCTCGATATCGCGGAACTTCACGGTCAATACCTTCCCGTCACGGCTGATGCCGGAATAGGCGATATTCTGCTCGCGCAACGCGCTGCGCATATCCCCGGTAGCCGCTTCCAGCGCCTTGTTCAGCGCGGCATTCATGTCCACCTGCATCAGAAAATGCACGCCGCCGCGCAAATCCAGTCCGAGGTACATCGGCAGCGCGTTGAGCTTGGTCAGCCAATGCGGTGAACGCGACAGCAGATTGAGCGCGGCCACATAGTCTTCGCCCAGCTGGGCTTGCAGAATATCCTTGGCCTTCAATTGCATGTCGGTATCGGCAAAGCGCGCTTTGACGCTGTTGCCGTCCAGCTCGATCAGTTCCGTATCCAGGCTGGCTGCCTTCAGTATATTTCCCACGCGTCCCAGCAATGCGGCATCCGCTTTCAGATTGCTGCGCAACGGGGAAACCTGCACGGCAGGTGATTCGCCGTAAAAATTCGGCAAGGTGTATATCAAGCCGACCAGCAATATGCCCAGAATCAGCAGATATTTCCACACAGGATATTGATTCATAACAACCTCTTGATTAATGCACTTGACGGGGACCCCGGGTCAGGGACCGGGCGCCGGCGATCCACCGTGCTCCGCGGATTTTTCCTGTCCCCGGAGCACAGCATCTCACTTGATGGACTTGATCGTCCCCTTGGGAAGGATGCTTTGAATCGCGCTCTTTTGTACAGTCACCACAAGATTCTCAGCGATTTCCACTCCGACGTATTGCTCATATACCTTGTTGACGCTTCCGACTACGCCGCCCGCCGTCACCACCTCGTCACCGCGCTGGAGCGCTTCGATCATGGCCTTCTGCTCCTTGGCACGCTTGCTTTGCGGGCGCAATACCAAAAAATAGAACACCGCGACCAACGCGATCAATGGCAGAAATTCCATGATGCCGCCGCCCTGTGCCGCTGCGGCACCTTCAGCATATGCGTTACTGATAAACATTACCTTTTCTCCAGGATAAAACAAAAGGGGCGCATTCTACCATGAAGCTGCAGGCATTCACTCATGCCCGGCACGCTTGCGGTTGAAGTCAGTGACGAAACCGGCAAAGCCATCGACTTCGATCGCCGCGCGGATTTCACCCATCAGTTGCTGGTAATAAAACAGGTTGTGGATGGTATTCAGACGCGCACCGAGGATCTCGCCGATGCGATGCAGGTGATGCAGGTAAGCGCGGGTAAAATTGCGACAGGTGTAACAATCGCACTGCTCGTCCAGCGGTCGCAAGTCCATCCGGTATTGGGCGTTCTTGATCTTGATGTCACCGTACTGCGTGAACAACATCCCGTTGCGCGCGTTGCGCGTCGGCATCACGCAATCGAACATATCCACTCCTTGAGCCACCGCCGCCACGATGTCTTCCGGCGTACCGACCCCCATCAGATAGCGCGGCTTGAGCTGCGGCAACTGCGGGGCGGTGTGCGCAAGGATGCGCAGCATGTCTTCCTTGGGTTCACCCACCGACAGCCCGCCGATCGCATAACCGTCGAAGCCGATATTGACCAGGCCGGAAAGCGATTCATCGCGCAGACTCTCGAACATCCCGCCTTGCACGATACCGAACAGCGCATTGGGATTTTCGTCATGGGCAACTTTCGAGCGCGCCGCCCAGCGCAGCGACAAACGCATCGAATCTGCCGCTTCAGTTTCGGTTGCCGGGTAGGGTGTGCATTCGTCGAAGACCATCACGATATCGGAATTCAGCACACGCTGGATACGCATCGATTCTTCCGGCGTGAGGAATAATTTGTCCCCATTCACCGGTGACTGGAACTTCACGCCCTGCTCAGTGATCTTGCGCAGCTCACCGAGACTGAACACCTGAAATCCGCCCGAATCAGTGAGTATCGGGCCATCCCATCCCATGAAGCGATGCAGTCCGCCATGCGCCGCGATGACTTCCAGTCCGGGTCGCAGCCACAGATGGAAAGTATTTCCCAACACGATGTGCGCACCGATCTCATGCAACTCGGCGGGGCTCATCGCCTTTACCGTGCCATAGGTTCCCACCGGCATGAACGCGGGTGTTTGAACTGTACCGTGCGCCAGTGTCAATTGCCCGCGCCGCGCCACGCCAGAAGACTTAAATAAAGAAAATTCCATTGCAGCCCTTTAACTATCCTTGCGTTCGATCAGCATCGCATCGCCATAACTGAAGAAGCGATATTCATTTTCCACCGCGTGACGGTACGCGGACAGCATCTCTTCCATTCCACCAAATGCACACACCAGCATCAGCAGCGTGGATCTGGGCAAATGAAAATTGGTCAGCAGCATATCCACCACTTTAAAGCGATAGCCTGGTGTGATGAAGATGCTCGTTTCACCTTCCCCGTCGACCAACTCGCTATTCATCGCAGCACTTTCCAGCGCTCTCAGACTGGTAGTACCCACGGCGATGACGCGCCCCCCGCCTGCCTTCGCCTGATGTATCGCCATTACCGTCTCCCGGGGAATGGCATAGCGCTCGCTATGCATGGCATGCTCTTGTATCCGTTCTGCACGTACCGGTTGAAACGTACCTGCACCGACATGCAGCGTGACATAGGCGATTTTTATCCCCTTGTCGCGCAATGCCTGAAGCATGACATCATCGAAATGCAAGCCCGCCGTAGGAGCGGCTACTGCGCCGGCATGGCGTGCATACACGGTCTGGTAGCGCTGCTCATCTCCGGCATCGGGGCTATGTGTAATATACGGTGGCAGCGGTAGTTGACCATGCTGCTCTAGCAAGGCGAGCACATCCGTATCATGTTCAAAGCGCAAGCGGAAAAATTCACCCTGCCGTCCCTGCACCACAACTTGCAAGTCTCCTGCCAGATGCAACACACTTCCAGCCTTGGGCGCATGACTGGCGCGCACTTGCGCCAGAACCTCATGCTCATCCAGAACGCGCTCGACCAGCACTTCGACTTTGCCTCCCGTTTCCCTGCTGCCGTGCAAGCGGGCCTTGATGACACGGGTGTCATTGAGCACCAGCACATCACCCGGCCGGGCCAGCTGCAGCAAATCGGTGAAGCGGCGATCTTCCAGCACACCATCATGCGCGTGCAGCAAACGGCTGCCACCTCGATACCCGGAAGGATGCTGCGCGATCAGCCGCTCCGGCAGGAGATAATCAAACGCTTCGGTACGCATGAGCGGGAACGGATATATTGCAAAGGCGGAATTGTAGTTGATGTCGGGCGTGGCTTCATGGATAATGCGCCCCGCTTGGCCGGGGTGATGGAACTGGTAGACGTGCCGGACTCAAAATCCGGTGCCAGAAATGGTGTGGGGGTTCGAGTCCCCCCCCCGGCACCATAAAAGCAAGGCGATTTGGGTGTCAACCGAACAAACGTGCAGCGCGTTATAGGCACCGACACGGTAGTGTCTTAAACGTTTATCAATCTACTATAAATTGGAGTTCACAATGAGCAAACTGTTATCCGTACTGATCGCTGCGGTATTCGCTGTTGTTACTTTCTCGGCTGTTGCTGCTGACGCAGCTATGGCACCAGCCAAGGCTGCTCCTGCTGCCGCCTCTGCCAAGTCAGAAGCAGCTGCAAAGCCAGCAAAGAAATCAAAGAAAGAAAAGAAATCCGCAAAGAAATCAAAGAAAGCAAAGACTGAAGCAGCCCCAGCCGCCAAGTAATACGGTTGCGCTATAAAGAAGGCAGGGGTGACCCTGCCTTTTTTTATTTGTAGAGAATCAAGATGATCTGGAAACCCAACGTCACTGTCGCCGCAGTCATTGAAAGCGGTGGAAAGTTTTTGCTGGTTGAGGAGGAGACTTCGCAAGGTTTACGCTTCAACCAACCTGCCGGACATCTCGAAGCCGGAGAATCACTCCTGGCAGCTGTGTCGCGAGAGGTTCTGGAAGAATCCGCCTATCACTTTGTCCCTCAAAATCTGCTCGGCATCTATCGCTGGCATTCCACCGACTCAGACACCACATATCTGCGTTTTGCCTTCACCGGAGCCATCACTGGACACGATCCCGGTCGGTCGCTGGACACCGGTATCCTGCATGCCGTTTGGCTGACACCCGATGAGATTCGTGCCACACTAACGCGTCATCGCAGCCCGCTGATCTTGCGCTGCGTGGAAGATTACCTGGCAGGCAAACGCTATCCGCTCGACCTATTGGTGCACTATGAGTAAAAAAGTCGTGGTCGGCATGTCCGGCGGGGTGGATTCCTCCGTCACTGCATTGTTGCTCAAACAGCAAGGCTATGACGTGATCGGCCTGTTCATGAAGAACTGGGAGGACGACGACACCGATGAATACTGCTCGTCGCGCCAGGATCTGTTGGATGCGGTCTCGGTCGCCGACACCATCGGCATCCCGATCGAGGCGGTCAATTTCGCCAAGGAATACAGGGAGCGGGTGTTCAGTTATTTCCTGAGCGAATATCAATCCGGGCGCACGCCCAACCCAGATATCCTGTGCAACTCGGAGATCAAGTTCAAGGCGTTTCTCGACCACGCCATTCAACTCGGGGCAGATACCATCGCCACCGGGCACTACGCTCAAGTTCGCGATGTCGATGGCCTGTTCCAGTTGCTCAAGGCCAGCGACGACAGCAAGGACCAAAGTTACTTCCTGCATCGTCTGAATCAAAAGCAACTTAGTCACGCGATGTTCCCGCTCGGAAAACTGTTGAAATCCCAGGTGCGCGTGATTGCCGAGATGCATGGCTTGCCGAATCATGCAAAGCGCGACAGCACCGGCATATGTTTCATCGGCGAACGTCCGTTCCGCGAATTCCTGAATCGCTATCTGCCCTCCACTCCCGGTCAAATGTTCACCCCGGAAGGCAATTTGGTTGGCCAGCACATCGGGCTTTCGTTCTATACCATAGGACAGCGCCAGGGCTTGGGTATAGGAGGCGCCAAAGACGCCTCCGGCGAGCCGTGGTTCGTGGCAGGCAAAGACATGACGAACAACCGTTTGATCGTAGTGCAGGGCCACGACCACCCCGCACTCCTCGCACCGTGCCTAACCGGGCTGGAAAGCCACTGGATCAGCGGCACTTCCCCGCAGATGGATCATCCGTACGCCGCCAAGACGCGCTATCGCCAAGCCGATGCGCCCTGCCATTTCACCCGGCTCACTGAT
Source organism: Gallionella sp. (assembly GCA_039932695.1). Classification (GTDB taxonomy): domain Bacteria; phylum Pseudomonadota; class Gammaproteobacteria; order Burkholderiales; family Gallionellaceae; genus Gallionella. Next base: position 5,777 of record JBDTPM010000144.1, read on the forward strand.
GGCCGCTGTGAAATCGCCTTTGACGAGGCACAGTGGGCGGTGACACCCGGCCAGTCGGTGGTGGTTTACGATGGTGAAATCTGTCTGGGTGGCGCAATCATCGAACAAGGCCACGCCCGAATCGCGTAAAATGCGCGCTTTCCGTATCTTAAGGTGTTGCCATGACCACACTTTCCAAACTCACCGCCCTCTCCCCGCTGGACGGTCGCTATTACGGCAAGGTGGATGCCCTGCGAAATTATTTCAGCGAGTTTGGCCTGATCCGGTTTCGCGTACTGATCGAGATAGAATGGCTCAAGGCACTCAGCGCACAAGCTGAAATTGACGAAATCGCGCCTTTCACTGCCGCGACCATCGCACAACTGGATGCGCTCAATTCCAACTTCTGTGAAGCTGACGCGCTCGCCATCAAGACCATCGAAGCCACTACCAACCATGATGTCAAAGCCATCGAGTACTGGTTGCGCGAAAAACTTTCGGCAAATCCGGAAACCGCAAAAACACTGGAATTCATCCATTTCGCCTGCACTTCAGAAGATATCAACAACCTCAGCCATGCGCTGATGCTCAAGGACGCACGCGATGCCGTGATGCTGCCGACACTGAACGTCCTGACCTCCCGGCTGAAAAGCCTCGCTCATCAACTGGCCGACCTGCCGATGCTGTGCCGCACGCACGGCCAGACCGCCACGCCGACCACGCTGGGCAAGGAGATGGCCAACGTGTTATATCGCTTGCAGCGTGCTGAAAAACGCTTGGCCAGCACGGAGATCCTCGGCAAGATCAACGGCGCGGTGGGCAACTACAACGCTCATCTGGCGGCTTATCCAAAAGTCGATTGGGAAGTCTTCGCGCAGCGATTCGTCAGCGCACGCGGC
>JBDTPM010000145.1:0-3805 GCA_039932695.1 Gallionella sp.
TCATCATCGCCAGCGGTGTGCTAAGCTTGCGCCTGTCTCCCAAACACTCAGAAAGTACAGAAGAATGATCACCATCGAACAAACCGACAACCTGGTCAACGTCGCGATACTCGGCGAATTCACCCTCGCCGACTTCAAGACCTTCGAAGAGCAATCCCTCTACAAACTGAAAACGCCCGGCACGGTGAACCTGCTGTTCGACCTGCGCGCCATGGTCAGCTACACCATCGATGTAGCTTGGGAAGAACTCAAATTCTTCAGCCGCCAGCACAATCACGATTTCAGCAAGATCGCCGTGGTCACTGACGACCAGTGGCTGACCTGGCAGGCTTGGCTGTCACGTATTTTCGTGGATGCCGACATCCGTGTGTTCACCGATTACACTGAAGCGCAAGCTTGGGTTCAGGCATAAAAAGCGTCAGTCAATTTTAGAAACCATGAATTGAGGGTGCCTTATCCAGCGATTCAGGATGCCTGTTTAACGTTACATGTCTAACGGCGCACAGATGAAAAGAAAATTGCATACTGGGTGGCCAGCAACGGGCAGAGGAGTGGTAGATTTTGAATGTAAACCCGGCACCTGTGTTGATCATGTCTGCAATGCCACAGACCTGTCTCGATTCGCCGATGGCACATTTTCCGAGATTATGCTTCGTATGTTATCGAGCACTTCGGGTACAAGAATGAATTGGTTTCCACGCTTGAAGATATCACCCCGATATCAGCTAATGAGCCAAAATGGCTCTGAAATTCTACCCGCCTGGAAATTCGTATTTAATTTGAATGCAATTTAAGGAGAAATAATGACTAGAGGAATAATCTCTGTTTATTGGGGCGATGAGTCGAAACTACCAATTGACCGTTTAAAAGCATCGGTCAAAAAATTCCATCCCGAATTATCACATCAAATTATCAAAGTTGATGCGCCCACGACGGATTATAGTAGCTTGAATCAAAAGGCACTGATGCTCGATTTGTCCCCGTTTGATGAAACACTCTTTTTGGATATCGATACAGTGGTGATGGGCAATCTTGATTTCGGTTTTGAAAAAGCCAAAATTCATGGTTTAGCACTTTCTATTTGTGAATGTCCGTGGGGTAAAAGGTATCCGAAATTATTTACTGGCGATGAAATTGAATACAATACCGGCGTTATTTTCTTTACCAAGAAAGCTCATGCGGTATTCGAAAGTTGGAAGAATTTTGCCTCCAAGGTTGACTCGTCTATTTTGCATATCAAAAATGGGAAGCCAGAAACAATGTCTGCGAATGACCAAGGTTCATTTGCACTGGCGGTTGAGGAGGCGAATTTCAATCCTTTTGTACTGCCTTTGAATTGGAATTTTCGCCCTATTTGGCACAAGAGCTTTTTTGGCCCAATAAAAATTTGGCATGATTATGCAAACCCGCCAAACTGGCTCGTTGATATAAATAAATATTACACCGCAAATGAATCCATCATCCAGTACCACCCACTAGCCAATCCGATCAGCTCGCGAACGACGTGATGCTTCGCCGCTTCGTTAATAAAGCGCCCTTTTGTGCGTTTTAAGCGCGAAGGTGAAAACGAATGAATAAAGATCGTGAATATATCGGGGAAATTTGCACCCGTGTTCACAACGCGCCTAACAAAGTTAGAAGTCTGGATATCAACTTGTTGGTTGGCGAATCATCGAGCATGGAGGAATAATATATATCAGTCGTCCTGATCTCGATGCTTTATCCCGGCTTATTCTTAATCCGTGATCAGATACGCATCTGCTGGAAGAATCATAAAACCCGGCGAAAATAATCTACGGTCTCTTTGAGTCCATCTTCAAGGCACACCTTGGGCGTCCAGTCTAGCGTGCTGCTTGCCAGCGAGATGTCAGGTTGTCTTTGGCGTGGGTCGTCATGGGGCAACGGCTTAAAAATCAGCTTGCTGTTGGAATTAGTGAGCCTGAGCGTCATTTCCGCCAATTCAAGCATGGTGTATTCCCCGGGATTGCCGAGGTTGACGGGGCCGGTGGTGGCGTCCCCCGAGTTCATCAGGCGGACGAAGCCGTCTATCATGTCGTCAACGTAGCAAAAACTCCGGGATTGTTGTCCATCGCCGTAAATGGTGATGTCTTCGCCCTGCAATGCCTGGACGATGAAGTTGCTGACCACCCGACCATCGTTCGGGTGCATCCTCGGCCCGTAGGTGTTGAATATACGGGCCACCTTGATGCGCAGGTTATGCTGCCGCAAGTAGTCAAAGAAAAGCGTTTCGGCACAACGTTTGCCCTCGTCGTAGCAACTGCGGATGCCGATGGGGTTTACCCTGCCCCAATATTCTTCGGTTTGCGGGTGAACTTCGGGATCGCCATAGACTTCGGAGGTGGATGCCTGAAAGATTTTCGCCCGCAGCCGCTTTGCCAACCCAAGAACATTGATTGCGCCATGTACACAGGTTTTGGTAGTTTGAACCGGATCGCGCTGGTAGTGAACTGGCGAGGCCGGGCAGGCCAGGTTGTAAATCTGATCGACTTCCACAAAAAGCGGAAAGGTGATGTCGTGACGCATCAATTCGAATTGGCTGTTGCCGAAAAGATGGCGCACGTTATTTTTTCCGCCGGTGAAAAAATTATCCACGCACAGGACGTCACTTCCGTCCCTGATAAGTCGGTCACACAGGTGCGAGCCCAGGAAACCGGCTCCTCCGGTAATCAAAATGCGGTTAAAATGCGGCTTCATTTGTTCTCCCTGATGCTGTTTGCGGCCGCTGTTTTTAAGCCAGAACAGCATTAATCATGATCGTGCATTGTACAGACAATTTAAATAACTGATGGGAACGGCACCTTAACCTATACGCGGATTCAAATTTGGAGTGCAACGCCTGACTAAAAGAATACCTGAGCGGGTGCCAGATAAGCGAACAGCCAAGCATCATCGCCAATTCTCCGCGCATTGGTTGCCGGCTGCTCTACCGCCAAGCTGTGTGCCTGTTTGGGGCAATATCCCCGAGCCCACGGTTGCGGGCTAACCCTCTACTGATGGCATTGGAGTACCTCATCATTATGGCCATACTCGTCATCATCACACTTTTATTGAGCGTCGCATTGCTGATCGTTTGGTCGCGCTGGCGGCGGGCGGCTCGGGCGGACTACATCCGCACTTACATGTTTCCGCCGGGGATATTCGAGAAGCTCAAGACCAGACGGCCTGAACTGTCGATCAAGGATTGCCAGTTGACGGCACGCGCCTTGCGCCAGTTCTTTCTGGCTTACCTGAAGAGCGGCTGCCGGTACGTCTCGATGCCCTCGCAGGTCGCGGATGATCTGTGGCATGAGTTGATCCTGTATACGCGTCACTACGAAGCATTCTGCAACAAGGCATTCGGCCATTTCATGCACCACTCCCCTGCCGTGGTGCTGGGGGTGGATCGGCAGAACAACTCCGGCCTGCGCCGCACCTGGTGGTATGCCTGCCTTGAAGAGAATATCAACCCCCGCAAACATACCCGGCTGCCGCTGTTGTTCGCGCTGGATACCAAACTGAACGTGGGCGACGGATTCCGCTACGCGCCGGATTGCGAAGCGCTGCGCAACAGAGAGGGCGGAGGAACGACCCACTGCGGCGGCGACTTTTCCAGTTCGAGCTACGATGGCACGACAGACAGGTTCGGTGACTCGTCTTCCGGAGATGGTGGCGGGGGCAGTGATGGCGCGGGCGGGTGTGGCGGAGGCTGCGGGGGTGGCGGGGATTGATTACCTCTCCACCCGTCCGCAAAACAAAAAACCCGCTTTCGCGGGTTTTTCTTTGCACTACGAAACTCCAGCCTGGA
>JBDTPM010000146.1:0-2842 GCA_039932695.1 Gallionella sp.
ATAAAAAATAACCGAAATAATACGCAATTAAGGGATCACCCACCAACTTCTCGGCTCACGTAAGGTGGGCGATCGGTTCGGGCTGTGAACGGCTGCGCCGGCGGTGATTTGATCGTCTGCGCTTATTAGACTTGAGCATTAGCCCCAATAAGAGGTAGAATGCTGCACTTTTTTTAGGAGTGTATAACCAATGGCAATTACCGCTGCGCAAAAAGCGCAAATCGTGACCGACTTTCAACGCGCCAAGAGTGATACCGGTTCCCCGGAAGTACAAGTGGCCTTGATCACTGCCCGCATCACTTACCTGACCGAGCATTTCAAGGATAACGTCAAAGATCATCATTCCCGTCGCGGACTTCTGCGTCTTGTTAGCCGTCGCCGCAAACTGCTCGACTACCTCAAGAGCAAGGACGATGCGAGCTATCGCGCGTTGATCCAACGTCTGGAAATTCGCAAGTAACAGTTCGTATCCCGCGGGTCGCATAGGCGGCCCGTGTTGTTTTATCTTTTCACTATGCGTGGCGCGGTGGCGCGTCATATCATGCATATAACCAGCGACTTGGCTGGCGTAGTTTGCCAGCTTAGTCGAATGGCTATAACCAATGACTTGCCCAGCGTCTTTTGCTGGGTTAGTCAGATGGCTAGTAGTTATATCAGTTGCTTCATCTAGAGGGGTCTATCTTGAGTCACTATAAGAAAACATTAGCGTTCGGCAATCATCAACTCACGCTGGAAACCGGAGAGATCGCTCGTCAGGCCAGCGGTGCGGTGATGGTCAGTCTGGATGACACCGTGGTGCTGGTCACCGTGGTAGGCAGAAAAGACGCCAAACCCGATCAGGATTTTTTCCCGCTGACCGTGGATTATCAGGAACGGACTTATGCCGGTGGCAAGATTCCCGGCGGTTTCTTTAAACGCGAAGGCCGCCCGAGCGAAAAGGAGATACTGACTTCGCGTCTTATCGATCGTCCGCTGCGTCCGCTGTTTCCGGAAAGTTTTTACAACGAAGTGCAGATCGTCGCGACGGTGATGTCCTCGGATAGCGAGATCGACTCGGATATCCCGGCGATGATAGGCGCATCCGCCGCGCTGGCGATCTCAGGGATTCCGTTCGACGGACCGATCGCTGCGGCTCGTGTCGGTTATGCCAACGGCCAATACCTGCTCAACCCGACTGCGACGGAACTCGAGACTTCGCAGATGGATCTGGTCGTCGCCGGTACAGATCGCGCGGTGCAGATGGTGGAATCCGAAGCACAGCAATTGTCTGAAGAAATCATGTTGGGCGCGGTGATGTTCGGTTACGAGCAGATGCAAGTGGTGATTAATGCCATCAACGAGATGGCGGATGCAGTCGGCGCACCGGCCTGGGATTGGATCCCTCCAGCCAAGGACGAAGCGCTGATCGCCAGAATCGCAGAACTGGCGGACGCGGAATTGCAAAAAGCCTATGCGATCCGTTCCAAGCAAGCCCGCACCGATGCGGTGGCTGCGATACGCGACAAGGTGATGGCTGACGTGATCACGCCGGAATCGGCGCCCGGCCAGAAGAATCATGTCAATGACCTGTTCAGTGCGCTTGAAGCAAAGATCGTGCGCGGACAGATACTGAGCGGGGAACCTCGCATCGATGGCCACGATACCCGCACCGTACGCCCGATCACGATCCGCAACGGCGTATTGCCGCGCGCTCACGGTTCTTCATTGTTCACCCGAGGCGAGACCCAGGCTATCGTGGTCGCGACGCTGGGTAGCATGCGCGATTCGCAGAAGATCGATGCGCTGCAAGGTGAATATACTGACCGTTTCATGTTGCATTACAACTTTCCCCCGTATTCCACCGGTGAGACCGGGCGAGTCGGTACGCCCAAGCGCCGCGAGATCGGCCACGGCCGTCTGGCAAAGCGTGCGCTGGTCGCGGTGTTGCCCAGCGAAGAGGACTTCGGTTATGCGATGCGCGTGGTATCGGAGATCACCGAATCCAACGGTTCCAGCTCGATGGCCTCGGTATGCGGAGGTTGCCTGTCGCTGATGGATGCCGGCGTGCCGCTCAAGGCGCATGTGGCAGGTATCGCGATGGGTCTGATCAAAGAAGGCAATCGTTTCGCCGTGCTGACCGATATACTCGGAGATGAAGATCATCTGGGCGACATGGACTTCAAGGTGGCCGGTTCCGAGGCCGGTGTCACCGCGCTGCAAATGGACATCAAGATCAACGGCATCACCCGCGAGATCATGCAGGCTGCGTTGACTCAGGCCCGCGAAGGCCGCCTTCATATCCTCGGCCTGATGAAGCAGGCGTTGCCGCAGGCACGCACCGAAGTGTCTGATTTTGCGCCGCGCATGATCAAGATGAAGATCAACCCGGACAAGATCCGTGACGTGATCGGCAAGGGCGGGGCGGTGATACGTGCCCTGACCGAGGAAACCGGCACCACGATCGATATCGATGACAGCGGCAACATCACCATCTCCTGCGTCAGCGGCGAAGCCGGCAATCTGGCCAAGAAGCGCATCGAGGACATCGTGGCTGACGTGGAAGTCGGCAAGATCTATGAGGGTCCGGTGGTCAAGCTGCTTGATTTCGGCGCATTGGTGAACGTGTTGCCGGGCAAGGACGGCCTGCTGCACATCTCCCAGATCGCCCACGAGCGGGTTGCCAGCGTGTCAGACCACCTCAAGGAAGGCCAGATCGTGCGCGTGAAGGTTCTGGAAGTGGATGACAAGGGCAGGATGAAGCTGAGCATGAAGGTGCTGCTGCCAGCGCCTGAATCTGCTGCGGCCCACGCTTCACAATAAGTCTGGGCGGTGGCGCGATTGATTCATCGCGCCTGTTGTTGTA
>JBDTPM010000147.1:0-2488 GCA_039932695.1 Gallionella sp.
CGGGCGCTCATGGGGCGCGTTCGAATTCCACTCCGGGCTGCATTTCGAGGCTTGCTACTACCAGGCGATCGAGTTTTGCATCGCGCGAAATATAAAAACGTTCGAGGGCGGCGCACAGGGCGAGCACAAATTGGCACGCGGATTTTTGCCGGTGACCACCCGCTCCGCACACTGGCTGGCGCACCCCGAATTTTCGCGTGCGGTGGAAGATTATCTGCAACGCGAGGCCGATGCGATCTCGGGGTATGTGGATGAGCTCAACCAGAGAAGCCCTTTCAAACAACAAGGCCATGCGTGAATTGCATGGACATGTGATTGGCCCGGGTATAGGATGCCCGCGGGTTTTCAGAGTTATATCGTTTTTCTTCTGGTTGCGTAGCGCTATCACGTTCAGTCATTACCGCCAGAGTTCTCTTACTTTGTCGTCTGGATTAACCGGCTGAGCAGGACTGCCGGGGTGTGCGTTTTCGTCGCTCGGATGATGGGGGTCTGTGATGGGCAAAGCTTATGTTTCAGAATTCACGAATTTCATGAATCAATACCTGGAAGCACACCCTGAAGTGGTAGCGGAACAGCGGAGCGGATGGGAATCCTTCTGGAAGCGGAAAGCCGAACTGAGGGCACCGGAAAAAACCAGGGATGACCTTGCCCCGGATGACAGTTACGGCTACGCATGGTCTGCCTGGCGCGTCAAAGCGCAGGGTGAGAAAAAGTCCTAAGCGCCTGAAAAGGCCGGATGATCCGTTTTGCCGATTCAGTCTCGCACCGGCCAATCGGTGAACGGGAAAGGCATCTCTTCAGTGGCGAATGTCAGGTAATCGGCGATCTGCCGCAAGTAGCGTCCCAGGCTGCGGCCAAATGAAACCAGTCGCGCATTGGGTGTGCCGCTCAGCAACATCAACACGAATTGTATGGCGGTAACGATGCACAACACCGTTCCGCATACATGGAACGCCAATGCCATCAGCAACATGAACAATCCGCGTATCCATATGTTGCGCCTGTTTGTCGCGATATCCGGATCTTCATTCATGGCTGCTTCTCCTGTAAGGGCATGGACACGACCGGTTCGGTGACCGCTACGAAGTCTCGCCCAGCAGCGCGATCACCTCTTCGTCGCTGACCTGCGGGAAAGACGCATAGAACTGCCCCACCGCATAGAACATCTCCGGCGCACTCAGGCACACCACTTCGTCGGCGTAGGGTTTTACCTTGACCAGGGTATCGGGCGGTGCGACCGGCACGGCACAGATCAGTTTCTTCGGGGACTTGGCGCGCAGCGCGTGCAGTGCGGCGATCATCGTGGAGCCGGTGGCCAGACCATCGTCCACCACGATGACGATACGCCCTGCCGGGTCGTGCGGCGGACGTATCGGGGTATAGCTGGCACGCCGTTCGCGCATCACTTCGAGCTGGGCTTGCTTCTCGGCTTCGATGTATTGTGAACTGCCCCCTACCCGCCCGGCATAGTCGCCGAGATAGGTCCAGCCGGTTTCATCCACCGCACCGATCGCGAATTCCGGGTTGCCCGGCGCGCGCAGTTTGCGCACCAGCACCACGTCCACTTCGCCGCCGAGTTCATCGGCGATGATCTTGGCCATCGGCACCGCACCGCGCGGGATCGCCAGCACCAGCGGGTTCTGGCCGCGATATTGTGCAAGCGCTTCCGCCAGCCGATGTGCGGCATCTTTACGATCGCTAAATATCATGATGCCCTCCTGATGTTATCCAACGATAACTAGCTTGGTACAAAACTCGGAGTTTCAAGTGCAATCTGTATTCTACGCCCGAACAGGGGCCGATAAAGATAGGTGGAGATATGTTGTCTTAGAACGTAGGTCGGATGCCCCATCGGGCGATCCGACGGGTAACCAAATCATTCGGCGGAACCGCGATGCGTTCCGCCCTACGCCTGTTGCCAAGGAGAAGGGGTCGCGCATAGGATAGGTGCTCTATGACGCCCGCTGGCGCCGCGCCTCGAACAGACAGATGCCGGCACTGACCGATACGTTCAAACTTTCCACGCTGCCCAGCATCGGGATGCGCACCAGTTCGTCACAGGTCTCTTGCGTCAGGCGGCGCAAGCCTTCGCCCTCCGCGCCCAACACCCAGGCCAGTGCGCCGGTGTGTTTGAAACCGTTCAAGTCCCGCTCGGCTTCGCCCGCCGCGCCGACCACCCAGATGTCGCGCTCCTTCAATTCGCGTAGCGTGCGCGCGAGGTTGGTGACGGTGATGTATGGCACGGTCTCTGCCGCGCCGCAGGCGACCTTCTCGACTGTCGCGGTGATGCCGACCGCGCGGTCCTTGGGCGCGATCACCGCGTGCACGCCGAACGCATCGGCGCTGCGCAGACAGGCGCCGAGGTTATGCGGGTCCTGCACGCCGTCCAGCACCAGCAGCAACGGCGGTTCGCTGAGCGTTTCCAGCACATCCTCCAGATGCTGCACGCGCTGCGCCGCATCGACGCGTGCCGCGACACCCTGATGGC
>JBDTPM010000148.1:0-4380 GCA_039932695.1 Gallionella sp.
GTGCTCCGCCTCGCACATGCAGGGCCTTAGCCCTCTCTCCCGCTTGCGGGATAACCAGCGACTTGGCTGCGGTTGTTTGCAGCTTAGTCGAATGGCTAGTTGTTTCACCCAGAGGGTTGGGGTGAGAGAAACGGGCATGCCCGTTCGGCTCGACGGCCCGTGCAGACAGATCCTGCTGCCCCAGCAATGCCAGATATTCCGCTGTCGAACCGCGCCGCTGATTGACGCGCAAGGTCATCGGCGGATGCCGGTTGCCTGCCTCGAGCAGTGCAGGACTGAGTTCGCCATATTGAGTGCGCAGTTCGTCTATCCACCACTGCGGATAGCTGTACTTTCCTACCGGTTGTTGTGCTGCCTGGTCTATCAAAACGGATTGGTTGCGCAAAAAATTGCGCAGTATCGCGTTCACCAGACCGCTCACGCGCGGATTCAAAGTCTGTGCGGCACGCACCGCATGGTCGACCACCGCATGCTGTGCCGATTTGCCGTACTGCAACTGATACAACGCAACCAGCAACAGGAAGCGCACCCGCTCGTCCTGCAAAGGCTTGTGCAGCAACATTTCCAGCACCGCCTGCAACTGCCCGTAGAAACGCAGCGTGCCATAACTCAGATCCTGCAACGCCGAGCGCTGCGCAGGCTGCCAGGCGGCTTTGTTGCGCTGCGATTCATCCAGCACCTGATTGAGATTGCGCCCGTTCGCCAGCACTTGCTGAACGATGTTACTCGCGGCTATTTGCACGAACTGCATCTAAACGAAACTGTCGCCAGCCTTGACCGGCATGGCCTGCATGAATTGCGCAGCGGGTTGCGCCTTGCCGCCGGGGCGTTGCAGCTCTTCGAGTCGCAACGCGGCAGTGCCGCACGCCACCGTGATGCCGCGCTTATCCGTTGCTATCACTTTGCCCGGATCGCCGCGCAGGTCTGGACACAACGCGGCCTGCCAGATTTTTATCGTTGTTCCGTTCATATCTGCATAGCAAACAGGAAATGGATTGAAGGCTCTCACCGTACGTTCGATCAGCTGCGCGTCCTGGCGCCAGTCTATCCGCGCTTCGCTCTTGAGCAGCTTGGTTGCGTAGCAAGCCTCGTTATCGTCTTGCCGGACCGGCAACAAACGATCGGCCTGAAGCATGCGTAGCGCCTCCAGGATGCTGCTCGCCCCAATTATCGCCAATTTGTCGTGCAGGGTCTGCGCGGTTTCATTTCCCGCGATCGGGCAGCTGTGCTGCAGCAGCATGGCACCGGTATCCAGCCCCTCGTCCATCTGCATGATGGTGATACCGGTCTCGGCATCACCGGCTTGTATGGCCCGCTGTATCGGTGCCGCGCCGCGCCAGCGTGGCAGCAGCGAAGCATGAATGTTCAAACAGCCATGACGCGGAAGTTGCAGCACCGCTTTCGGCAAGATCAAACCGTAAGCCGCCACCACCATCACATCTGCATCCAGCGCGGCGATCTCCCGCTGCACTTCTTCGTTCTTCAGGGTTGATGGCTGCGACACCGGCAGTTTGTATTGCAGCGCGAGCTGCTTTACCGCGCTGACGGCAAGCTGCATGCCCCGTCCGGCGGGACGATCCGGCTGGGTCAATACCGCAACGATCTGATGTTCCTGGTGCAACGCAGCCAATGCGCTGGCCGCAAATTGCGGCGTACCGGCAAAGATGATTTTCATATTATATTTTGCCTAGAAAAAACCTCTGCACAACGTAGCGAGCGAAGCTGAGACAAGGAAAAAAATGGCGGGAAACCGGAGTGTACATTTAGTACATGAGGATTTTGAGCCATTTTTTGACGCAGTATCAGCGAGCGCATAACCAACGACTTAGTTGGCGTAGTTTGCCAACTTAGTCGGATGGCTAGTTGTTTCATCAGTAGTTGTGCAGAGGTTTTTACATCGTTTCGCGCAAGCGCTTCTTAAGCTTGGCGCGAATACGGGTCTGCTTGAGCTGCGACAGATATTCGACGAATACCTTGCCGAGCAGGTGATCCATCTCGTGCTGGACACATACCGCCAACAAACCTTCAGCCTCCAGGGTGAACGGACCGCCCTTCTCGTTCAGGGCTCGCACCGTGACCTTCGCAGAACGCCGCACCGTTTCATAGATACCCGGCACCGACAAACAGCCTTCCTCGCATTCCTCTTCGCCGCTGCGGGAGATGATTTCCGGATTGATGAACACCCACAATTGATCGTGAGTCTCGGAGACATCCAATACGATTATTTGCTCGTGGACATCCACCTGGGTCGCCGCCAACCCCACACCGGGAGCCGAATACATGGTCTCCGCCATGTCGCGTACCAGCTTGCGGACGGCATCATTGACATGATTCACCGGCCTGGCGACCTTGTGCAGTCGTTCATCGGGATACTGCAGAATTTTCAGGATCGCCATATTGACACTTCAATATTAAGGAATCGATATATGCTTGCTAAATTACAGGACAAGATGCAGAATTTGGCGCAACGCGGCAATTTGCGTACTTTCAAATAATAATGGCTGTGCCGGAGTTTCCAATGCGCAAGATTATATCGCTGATTTGCATTTTGTTGCCTGTCCTGGCTTGTGCCGATCAGTTTCAAATCCGAAAGGATGCTCCGAATCGATATGTCGTCGTCAAGGGTGACACGCTGTGGGATATCTCCGGAAAATTCTTCGAAGATCCCTGGAAGTGGCCACATATCTGGGGGCTGAACAAAGACACCATCAAAGACCCGCACTGGATCTACCCGGGGGACGCGGTCTTTCTTGACCGCAACAACGGCTCATTGCGTATCGGTGAGATGGCGACGGCAGCAGCGAGCGAAGAGCGTGGCACCGGCGATGCAAGCGGAATCGTCAGGCTGTCTCCTAAAGTCCGCGAAGACATGAGTGATCACGATGCCATCCCCAGCATTCCGGCCGCCGCGATCGCACCGTTCCTGAGCCGTCCGCTGGTGATCGAAGAGGACGCTCTCAAGAATGCACCATCTTTGATCGGCGCCCGCGAAGGGCGCGTGATTCTGGGCGCCGGCGACATCTGCTTTGCCAGGGGCCTGACATCCGATCAGGGTGACCAGTGGCAGATCTATCGCCCAGGCAAGAAATTCATCGATCCTGACAGCGGCGAGGTATTGGGCATCGAAGCAATCTATCTGGGTAACGCCGCAGTAACGAGCTTTGCCGAGATCAGCACCGTCTCGATCACCCGCTCGGTCCAGGAAAGTCATCGGGGTGACCGCTTGGTAGCACCTTCCCCCGAGACCGCCATCACTTACCTGCCTCGTGCACCGGAAAACAACATTTCCGCCCGGGTGATCTCCGTATATGGCGGAGTGACTCAGGCCGGGCAGAATACGGCCATCACGCTGAACAAGGGGGCGCGCGATGGCGTGGAGATCGGTCATGTGCTGGCCCTGTATCACAAGGGTGAAGTGGTGAAAAGCGAGGGCAAGAGCTACACATTGCCGGATGAGCGCTATGGTCTGGTGTTCGTGTTCCGGGTGTTCGACAAAGTGTCCTATGCGCTGGTGATGCAAACCAAACTGCCGGTGCAATTGCTGGATCGCGCCCAGAACCCGTAGTTTAATGTCATAGCAATACCTCTCCCGCAATTTTTTCCATCGCACTGACCATACATGTCTTTCGATGTCACGCTCAAAGCCTGGCTGGCGCTCAGCCTAACGCGGGGATTGGGCGGAGAAAGCGCACGCCGGCTGCTGAAGGAATTCGGCTCGCCTGACTCCATCTTCGCCGCCTCCATAAGTTCGCTCAAATCAGTCGTCAAGTCCGATGTTGCCGCCGAGATCAGCGCGGGCATCTCTGAAGATGCCATTGCACCCACCCTGGTCTGGCTGGAAGATGGCAACAATCAAATTGTCACTCTGGCCGACGACGACTATCCGCAGGCACTGCTGAACATCCCCGATCCGCCGCTGTTGCTGTATGTCAAAGGCCGGACTGACTTGCTCAACCGGGCAGCGCTGGCCGTGGTCGGCAGTCGCAATGCCACCCCGCAAGGTATCGGTAACGCCGAGGCTTTCGCCAAGACGCTGAGCGATGCCGGACTGTGCATCATCAGCGGCATGGCGCACGGCATCGACGCCGCGGCACACCGCGGCGCATTGCGCGGCCAAGGCGGCAGCATCGGGATAGTCGGCACCGGACTGGACAAGGTCTATCCCGCCGCGAATCGTGATCTCGCCCACGCTCTGGCGCAACAGGGCGCGCTGGTCTCCGAATTCCCGCTCGGTACCCCGCCGCTGGCTGCCAACTTCCCGCGCCGCAACCGCCTGATCAGCGGCATGAGTGCCGGCTGCCTGGTGGTGGAAGCCTCGCTGCAAAGCGGCTCGCTGATCACCGCGCGGCTGGCGCTGGAGCAGGGCAGGGACGTGTTCGC
>JBDTPM010000149.1:0-1957 GCA_039932695.1 Gallionella sp.
CGCACGCAGTGCGTGCAGTGGATGCAGCGGTTCATCTCTTCGGTGGACACCAGCGGCCCGATGTCCTTGTGGATCACACTGCGTTTCGGTTCCTGGTAGCGCGACGCGCCGCCGCCGTAGCCCACCGCCAGATCCTGCAACTGGCATTCGCCGCCCTGATCGCAGATCGGACAATCCAGAGGGTGGTTGATCAGCAGAAATTCCATCACGCCATTTTGCGCCTTGACCGCCATCTCGGAATGCGTATGCACCTTCATGCCTTCAGCAGCCGGAGTGGCGCAGGCAGGCATCGGCTTGGGCGCCTTTTCAACCTCGACCAGGCACATCCGGCAATTGGCCGCGATCGACAGCTTCTTGTGGTAGCAGAAATGCGGGATATACACACCGGCCTTGTGTGCTGCGTCCATCACGGTGGAACCGCGCGCGGTCTCCACTTTCTTTCCATCGATTTCAATGTTGATCATTACTCACCTAACCCGTCAGCTTCACACCAAGCAGCGCTTGTGTTCGATGTGATATTCGAATTCGTCACGGAAATGTCTGAGCATGCCCTGCACCGGCCACACCGCAGCTTCACCCAATGCGCAGATGGTCCGTCCGGCAATGTTCTCGCCCACACTCAGCAACAGATCCAGATCTTCCTTGCGCCCCTCGCCGTGCTCGATACGATGCACGATGCGGTACAGCCAACCGGTGCCTTCGCGGCACGGCGTGCACTGGCCGCAGGACTCCTCGTAATAGAAGTAGGACAATCGTTCCAGTGCGCGCACCATGCAGGTGGTTTCGTCCATGATGATCACCGCGCCGGTTCCCAGCATCGAACCTGCCTTCGAGATGGAATCGTAGTCCATGTTCAGGTCCATCATGACCTCGCCGGGCAACACCGGCATCGACGAACCGCCGGGGATACAGGCCTTGAGCTTGCGCCCGCCGCGCATCCCCCCGGCCATTTCGAGCAGCTTCTTGAATGGCGTACCCATCGGCACTTCGAAATTGCCCGGATTATTCACATGGCCGGACACGGAAAACAGCTTGGTGCCGCCATTGTTGGGCTTGCCCAGTTCCAGGAATTTCTGCCCGCTGTTATTGATGATGTAGGGAATGCTGGCAAAAGTTTCGGTGTTGTTGATGGTGGTCGGTTTGCCATACAGTCCGAAGCTGGCCGGAAACGGCGGCTTGAAACGCGGCTGGCCCTTCTTGCCCTCGATGGACTCGAGCAATGCGGTCTCTTCTCCGCAGATGTACGCACCATAGCCCAGATGGTTGTGCAGGTCGAAACAGAAATCCGTGCCAAGGATCTTGTCGCCCAGATAACCGGCGGCACGAGCTTCATCGCAGGCCGCCTCCATACGCTCATAGGCTTCGAATATCTCGCCGTGCACGTAGTTGTAACCGGTTTTGACATTCATCGTGTAGGCGGCGATGGCCATGCCCTCGATCAGCAGATGCGGGTTATAGCGCAAGATATCCCAATCCTTGCAAGTGCCCGGCTCGCCCTCGTCGGAATTGCAGACGATATATTTGTCGCCATCGAACTGGCGCGGCATGAAGCTCCACTTCAGCCCGGTGGGGAATCCCGCCCCGCCGCGTCCGCGCAACGCCGAAGCCTTGACTTCGGCAATGATCTCGTCGGCCGACATCTTGTTCGTCAGCACTTTGCGCAAGGCCTGATAGCCGCCCACCTTGAGATAATTTTCCAGCGTCCACGGCTGGTCGAAATCCGCTGTAGTAAAGATGACAGGGCCTTTCATAATTTTTCAGCGCCGCTCATGATTTGTCCAGATCCGCGAGTATTTGATCGATCTTTTCCGGGGTCAAACGGCCGCACAGTTTTTTATTGTTGATGGAAAACAGCGGCGCATCGATGCACGCCCCCATGCATTCCCCTTCGCGCAAACCGAATTTCCCATCCCGGGTCACTTCGCCAAATCCGATCCCCAGCTTCGATCCCAGATAC
>JBDTPM010000150.1:0-4440 GCA_039932695.1 Gallionella sp.
CGAGAGTCTCAGCAAAAATGACATGGATGAACGCGTCGAATGGGCTTTGCGCAAAGCCGCGCTTTGGACAGAAGCCAAGGACAAGCTCAAGCAGAGCGGCACCAGCTTGTCAGGTGGGCAACAGCAACGGCTGTGCATCGCGCGCGCCATCGCCGTCAAACCGCAAGTGCTATTGCTGGACGAACCCACCTCCGCGCTCGACCCGATTTCCACCGCACATATCGAATTGCTGATCGATGAACTGAAAGAAGACTTCACCATCGTGATCGTCACGCACAACATGCAGCAAGCCGCGCGCATATCCGACTTCACCGCCTATATGTACCTGGGTGACCTGATCGAACTCGGCGAAACCAGCAGCGTATTCACCAACCCGAAGCGCAAGGAGACTGAAGACTACATCACCGGACGATTCGGGTAATCGTCCGGTGATGTAGCGACGCAGGCTAACATGAGCCTGCGAATGTTAAGCCGCGTAGCGGCGGCCGGAGCCACTACATCACAGGCAGGTTTGGCTAATCCGGCCTGCAGCCAGGCTCAGAGAAAACTCGGCTTTTGCACCGGCTGGCTGCGGTTCTCATATTATGGCGGAAACAAGTCCGGTTAAAATGAAGTTTCGAAACGCATACCCAGCCACCAGCTTTTATCTTGAGCCGGGTCGTAGCTGTGATAGAACAGATACTGGGCTATCGGCTGCAATACCAGCCCCGGCATCGCCTGGTAGCGATAGGACAGCTCAAATGATCTTTCATGGATAACCGGTGAGCTTCCGGGCACCGCGCGATATTTAGCGCCGTTGCGCTCCTGTGCAATGGCGAAACCCAATTGATCCTGGTCACGCCCGGCAAAAGGGGCTGAAAACATCATGCCCGCGCTCCAGGCCATATCGAATTGCGAGGTGTCACCGTCAGCTTTTCCGGCACGTACGAAGCTGCTGATACTTTCCTCGTTACCTCCCGGCTTGTAGAGCAACACTTTTTCCATCATGGCGTAATAACCATGACTGATTTTCCTGACCGGGATGCCGTTGATATCTGCTTCGATCAAATCGTCGAAACGCGCGGTATAGCGCCATACCCCCAGCGCCAGCTTGTTGTCATGCGCATTTTCCGCAACACTCAGCGGAACGGCTGCCTCGATGACATTGAGTGCGCCATCGCCCTTGTTGAATTGCACATGAGTACCGTGGTGGTTGTTGGGATCGCCTGGCACACCATCCAGAGTGACCGCTTGCAGGTAAAAGCCGGAGGCAGTCTGAGCTTTGGCGCGTATCGCAAACGAGGCTGTGGGAAATACCGAAGGGCCGTTCTGCCCGGTGCCGGCCATTTCAGCGCCGATGCCGAAGGTGGGTTGGATAAACATGGAGGATGACTCGGTTGCATAAAATTCGGAGTTCAAATCATACAAGCCGGCCAGTACCGACAACGCCCCATCCAGAAAGGTTTGCTGTATCCAGGCCTGGTAAAGCTTGATGGTATTGGCATTCTCGGGAACTTCGATGTTATCCAGGCCATGGGGCAAACGGTCGCCTAGCACTGCCGGTTTACTGCCGTGATTGCTCAGGATATACAGCAGCGCGCTGCTGCCTTTGAGTCCGGCGATCTTCTCTCCATCCAGGGAAAGCTTGATGTCCAGGTTATCCAGACCGTAATATTTATAGCAACGTGCTGCTGTATATCCTGTGCAGCCGGTTTGGTTTGGTGCTGAGGTTTTGCTGAGCAGATCGAGTTTGTAAACGATCTCCCAGTCATACCCGTGAGCGCTCATGGCTGCGCGTCTGCCACCCCAGTCTCCCAGCAGGGTGTCGCTGTAATCCGGCGGGGCAACTATTGGTTCGGAATCGGAAACGGGACTGCCCTGATTCTCGACCGCGCCTGCGCCGAGGCAGCTCATCCCTAAAATGAATGCCAGCATGATCGACCGGATCTTCATACTCCCCCCAAAAAAAGTAGCACACCTGACTGATCAGGAAGGCGCAGATTACCTTATCGGATGCCCGAGTGAAATCTTTAGCAAATGAATAAGGATGGCAGTACCGGCTTCAGGATGCCACAGCTGAGGCCGGCACTGCAAGCATCACAGTGCGTCCCGGCAGCTTCACGCAACATGTTTGCGATGACGGATCAATTCGAGCAAAGCTGGCAACAGCGTGATTGCTATGATGCCTATGATGATCAGCGTGAGGTTGTTTTTCACCATCGGGATGTTGCCAAACAGATAGCCAGCCACAGTCAGGCTGCTTATCCACAGCAAACTGCCCAGCGCGCTGAACATCATGAACAAGCGATAGCGCATCAGGCCGATGCCCGCGACAAATGGCGCGAAGGTACGGATGATAGGCAAAAAGCGCGCGAAGATGATGGTCTTGCCGCCATGTTTTTCGAAGAACGCATGTGTCTTGTCGAGGTGCTCGCGCTTGATCAGCCTGCCTTCATTGCTGCTGAGCAGGCGCACCCCGACCAGCCGGCCTATCCAGTAGTTGGTGTTGTCGCCGCTGAAGGCCGCCAGCACCAGCAACGGCAAAACCAGTTCCAGCTGTAGAGCGCCCATTCCGCACAAAGCACCCGCCACGAACAGCAGCGAATCGCCTGGCAGAAACGGGGTGATCACCAGTCCGGTTTCACAATAGATGATCAGGAACAGGATGGCGTAAACCCACACGCCGTATTGCTGGGTGAGTGCCAGCAGGTGTGCGTCCAGATGCAGGACGATATCGATGAATGCGGTGAGCAGATCCACGATTAAGGCAGAACTTCTTCGGCTTCGGTCTTTTCCGGCTTGACGAAATCTGCACGAGACACGCCAAGCAATATCAACAGCGGGCTGGCGACCAGCACCGAGGAGTAGATACTGAACAGGATTCCGATGGTAAGCGCCATCGCGAAGTAGTGCAGTGTTTCACCGCCGAGAAACAGCATCGCACCGACCATCATCTGGGTAGACCCGTGGGTGATGATGGTGCGCGAAATGGTGCGTGTAATGGCGTTATCGATGATCTCGGCCACATCTGCCTTGCGCATCTTGTGGAAGTTCTCACGGATACGATCGAACACCACCACCGATTCGTTCACCGAATAGCCCAATACCGCCAGCACCGCCGCCAGCACGGACAGCGAGAATTCCCACTGGAAAAACGCGAAGAAGCCGAGAATGATCACCACGTCATGCAGGTTGGCGATGATGGCGGACAACCCGAACTTCCACTCGAAGCGCAGCCACAGGTAACCGACGATGCCCATCGATACCAACAGCAAGGCCAGCGCACCGTTCTCCACCAGATCCTTGCCGACCTGCGGCCCGACGAATTCGACGCGGCGCATTTCCACACTGGCATCCTGCTTGCGCAGGGTTTCCAATACTTGCTCGCTCAATTTGGCACCGGCGAGATTCTGCTTGAGCGGTACCTGGATCAGTAAATCGTGACTGGAACCGAAATTCTGCACCAGCGCATCCGGCAATCCCATCGTGGCGACTTGCTCGCGCACCTTGGCCAGATCGGCAGGCTGCCCGTAATGAACCTCCAGCACCGTGCCGCCGGTGAAATCCACGCCAAAATTCAAGCCTTTGGTCGCAAGAAAGAACACCGCGAACAGGAACGTCACCAGTGAGATGGCAGTGGTGTAACGTCCATAGCTCATGAACGGGATGTCATTTTTGATCTTGAAGAATTCCATGATGTTTCCCTTAGCCTGACGTGCATGTCTCTGCCATGCACGTTCCCTCACCCAAACCCTCTCCCGCCAAGCGGGCGAGGGAACAAACGTCTGATGGTACCACTAGCCATTCGACTAAGCCCGCAGTGCGTGGTTGTTGCCGATTTATCGGCTTTACAACCACGGCCTACCCCTTGCGGGTGCGCGGGCAAGTCGCTGGTTATCGCTATGCGAGATTTTCTAACCTATTGCCACGTTAGTGAGTCGCACCTTGCGCCCGTAAATAAGATTCACCATCGCCCGAGATACCAGCACCGCGCTGAACATCGAGGTCAGGATACCCAGGCACAACACTACCGCGAACCCCTTGATCGGCCCTGATCCGAACATGAACAGCGCGACCCCGGCGATCATGGTCGTCACGTTGGAGTCGATGATCGTGCCGAACGCCCGGTCATATCCGGCGTGGATCGCGGCCTGCGGTGTAACACCGTTGCGCAATTCCTCGCGGATGCGCTCGTTGATCAGAACGTTCGCGTCGATCGCCATACCCAGTGTCAGCGCGATACCTGCCATACCAGGCAGAGTCAGCGTGGCCTGCAGCATGGACAGCAAAGCCACCAGCAACAGCAGATTCGCCCCGAGAGCCAGCACCGAGATCGTGCCGAACATCAGGTAATATACGATCATGAAGATCGCGACCATGATGAAACCGATCTTGGTGGAATCAAACCCGCGGGTGATATTGTCTGCCCCGAGGCTGGGTCCGACAGTGCGTTCCTCGATG
>JBDTPM010000151.1:0-10762 GCA_039932695.1 Gallionella sp.
TGCCTGGACTTCACGCGGTAGCCAACAGAGATGATGACGTCGAGGCTGTAGTGCTCGATTTCGCGCTCTACCTGTCGCGCCCCTTCCTGGCGAACTATCCGGAAATTCCGGATAGTTGCCTCCCGCACCAATTCACCTTCCTCAAACACATTGATTATGTGCTCGCTAATAGTGCGAATATCCTTATCAAATAACTCCGCCATCTGTTTTTGCATCAGCCGGACTTCGGTAGCGATTGAGCCATCGGCAGATTGGTAGATAGCGATAGGAGCGGTGGTATTTACTGGAGTGGTCATGTGAGTTTCCTTCTGGACACCTGGTTAAGGGTAACAACTATTCGGGATTCCCAAATAGTTGAAACAGGTAATGTGCATTTTTTGCACATTACTTTCCCCTCGTCGTCTTGGCGGGCTTGGCAGCTGAACTGTCGTCGCGCAACGTGGTGCAGAAACTCCAGACCTTGGAAACGATGGTTGCGGTTGCATTCATGTTTTTTTCGCCAATTTCTTCCCAGTCGGAGGCAAATAATTTTCTGCCGAAACAACCCGCTTGCCCGTTTTACCTTCCAGTTCCAGCCGCGCCTTCTTTGCAATACCACCGCCGGTTTTTGCCGCCGCCTCATTCTCATTCATGCCCGTGGCTTCGACGCTCTCGGCGATCTGGCGCGTGGAAAGCTCGGCCAGCGCGGTAAAGATCAGCTCCGCCTCGCTCATGTGGTCGCGCAGGTTCTGCGTCTTCAAGCCCTTCATCGCCTTGTGCGCTTTCACGTCCACCTCGGCCCACTCCTGATGAATGATGTTGGTCAGGATCGCGTACTCCTCGCCTTCCTTGATGTCGTGTTCTTTCCAGTAATCGGTCAGCTTGTTGCGCGTCTCCTGCCCGGTCATGCGCTGCTGTATCCACTTCTCGCTGCGCCCGTGTTTCTGCCAGGTCTCGCGGGCGCGTTCCAAAGAAAGCGCCGGGTCGGCCATTTCCTGCATGCGCTCATAGCCTACCTTCGCCAGCCACAACTTGATCGGCTCCGCTTTCGGGCTGGGCACGGATTGCACCAGCCGCAGCAAGGTCTCGGCAGTGGCTACATCGGTCAGGCGCTGCTTGCCATCTTCGGCAGTCATTTTCAACTGGTGACAATTCGTCACCAGTTGGCTGCCTTCCTTGCCCAACCGTTCTTTCAGCTTGTTCCAGTATTTTCGTGAAGTCTGATAATCCGGCTGCTGCGTCAACACCTGCACGATATCCACCACCGAAAACCACCAAGTCTCTGTGGACTCGTCATACACGCGGCGGATTTCATGTTCTTCAAAAATAGCGGGCTGGGGTTGCATGCTCAGTACTCCTTATTCAAGGCGGAAAAGGACTCACGCATACTAGAGAACGAACGTTCTTTTGTCAAACGGGTGCATAACAATCTCGTCATTCGGTAGCGCCGGATAACGAAAGTGACACTCTATTTGTCCGGATCAATAATCGGACGATTTAATCGGGCACCCTCACCCCTTTCTCCATGAATCCCGGTTCCGCACTAAAATGACCTCCACCCCGCCCAACGGCCGAACTTACAGGGCCAACTCATGAATGAAGAACGTCTGAAAAAGATCGAAACAAAGATCGCCTACCAGGAAGACCTGATCGAGGAACTGAACAAAACGGTCTATCAACAGCAAAAAAAGCTGGCGCAGCTTAAAGCAACTTGCGAATCGCTCACCGGTCACATCGCATCGCTGTATGAATCAGCGAATGAAGGGGGTAAACCTGTGAATGAAAGGCCGCCGCACTATTAGGGTTAGTAACGCGGTGAAGCTGGATATCCTTATTCCCCGATATTTTTTTCATCCGCCCAATTCCAAGCCTTTACCGGTTGCCTGCCTGACAAGCCGAACCATTCCAGTGCCATATCCGGAAGACTCAGGATGGCACACGTATGGTTGAACCGGGTGCTGCCGGGGTTGATCACCAGCGTGTTGCCGAGCTGCTCGCAAAATACCTGATGGGTATGCCCGACCAACAACACATCATGCCGGAATCCCAGCAGATGCCCCAGTAGATATCCCGTCCAGCGCGCCTTTTCTGCGTCGATGAGATTGCCATCGGGATCCAACAGCCTGATGCCACCCTTCACCGAATCAGGCGGACTGGCATGCACCATGTACAGGCGCTTGCCTTCAATCGTCAGTTGCAACACCCGGGGCAGCGAGCCAAACCAGCCTGCGTGCGTTGTTGGGGCTTTAGCCCCTTAGTGTCAATTCCACACGCAACTTGTTGCGTATAACCAGCGACTAAGCGAGCGTATTTTGCTCGCATAGTCGAATGGCTAGTTGTTCGATCAGTGGATTGCCTGCCTTTGGTACAACCACGGCGGTGCAAACTCCGTCCAGTCTTTGACTGGCAACGGATTTGCCTACCCTTGCGGTGTACCCCTTGCGGTGTACCCCTTGCGGTGTACCCCTTGCGGGTGTACTGGACAGTGACTCTTCGTCAGCTGCATGTTTCTCAAGGTGCCAGATCTCATGATTGCCGAGCACCGCCTGGCAATCATGCTCAAGCAGTAATGCGACGGTGTGATCAAGGTCCGCGCCATAACCGGCGATGTCACCGGGGCAGAGAATACGGTCAACGCCCCGGGATTTGAAAAGCGCCAATGCTTCCGCCACCGGTTCGGGAGTCGCATGCACATCGCTGAGTAGACCAATTCGGGTAGACAGGGCTGATGCTCCTCTGGCTGCTATTTTCAATCACCACATTGACGCCCGTACAACTGCAAATACTCCGTGTCAAAGGAAACACTGCGTGAACATTGTAGACATTGTGGTCTGGTCTGAATAAATCGCATTAATTGAAAATAATTAAGTCTGACCCTTTGAGTCTCTCACAATGTTTTGATCGTACACAGCACCGTTTCCCATGATTTCACTTTAAGTCTATCTCGCCATACAGGATCGGTTACTTGCTTCTCATACCGCGATGCAATCGCAGAAACCTTGACCGTAATTACGTTTTGATCATTAAGAACAAAGTTCTTCGATAATCTTCCTACAACATAACCTTGTTTGTTTTGAAATTCCCGGCAAACCAACTTAATTTCATCCCCCACCCTCAGTTCTGAGATGGTTTGATGAAGTTTTGGATCGGCTGATTGACCTGCGAAGTCCATATACACGTCAGCATTACCCTGCTCAATATATCTAACATCAAGCGCTGGATTTCGTACAGGGGGGGCATCGTTGTCACTTAGCAAAGCATATGGCTGATTTCTTATAATTGAACTAAATGGGTTTGGCGAACTGGCAAACTCAAACAGTATGAGAGTTTCCTTAGCACGCGTCATTCCCACATAATACAATCGTCTTTCATCTGGGGTTGCCTTAGACTGCCAATCACCATCGAGAATGATGACATGACGAAACTCACGCCCCTTTGCAGCATGCACCGTAGAAATTGTTAATTTTCCCTTAACCGAGTTTCGCTGTTCATTACTAAACTCAAAAACCCATTCAAGCAACTGACTTGCCGGAATATCTTCCAAAGACCACGCAAGGCAAAATTCATTTACACACTGCTGTAATAATCTTAACCAATTATTATCAGGTTGCTTGGTGATGAGCCCAGCGACCCATCTCTGCAATGAAGCTTTAGAAACCAGGTTATGCCTTGGGTTCAGCAACAACCGAATGAGTTGCTGCCCCTCTCTGACCTGATTGAGCTTTAACATCCCTGTTCCACGACCGCTTTCTATCTGGATGCAAGGAATGTCATTCTGTTCGCAATAAGCTCTGATAGGTGCCAGGTACTTGTGTGATCTAGCAAGAATCGCAAAATCAGACCAATCCGACGTAGGCGACAATGCAAACACTCGCCTAGCCTCTGCCATCACCATTTGCGCCTGAATGTTGGCATCATCTGGGCACCGAACAATGTGAACACGTCCCTTAGCATAAGCATCCAGCTTCTCCCAAGGACCACCCGGAAAATTGCTTCTGCGTGAATAATTGATTTGAATTGGATGATCAACCTTCAGGCGTTCTGGGTTTTCATCAATAATTCGGTTTGCAGCTGTGATGATGTTAGAGCTCGATCTGTAGTTCTCAATCAGATATTCAATCTTCGCCTGGTAGTCTTCTTGAAAGCGCTTGATAAATTCATTGCTAGTCTTACGAAACTCGTAAATATTCTGATCGTCATCCCCTACCGCCATGATGGTAAGTTTCGCATCACGATCCCCAACGGTACGTCCGGAAAGCGAACTGATCAATTCATACTGCGCAGCGTCAATATCCTGATACTCGTCTACCAATATATAGCGATAACCTTGCAACAGCTTGTCTCTCATGTCATCCGTATCGTCATCACCTAGCCGACCGTGACCTTGCAATAGATTGATAGCATTTCGGATGATTGCATCAAAATCTGGCGTTTCATCTCTTTCAGCCAAACTCCTCATCGAAGTTCCTGTGAGGCGCATTGCCATGGAATGATACGTAAGCACAGTGACCCCATAGGCATCTTGACCTATTAAATCGAATAATCGCTTCCTCACTTCATAGGCTGCAAGACGGTTGAATGTCAGCACAATGATGCCTTCTGATGGCGTGCGTAATACTCTCAACAAGTATGCAACGCGATGAACAATGACTCTGGTTTTACCTGAACCTGGTCCTGCAAGCACTAGTCGGTTAGTGTCTGATTTGTCGGCAACTAAGGATTGTTGCAAGGGGTGTTTCAGATCATCCACGATTCGTTGAAGTGACTCCCCCGTTGTTGCAAGCTCAAGCAGCTCTTTACGCGATGCGAAGTATTTCTTTATGAAATTTGCTTTCGTCCAGCGAAAGTACGCGGCAATAAATGCCATTGCATTATTCAGATTATCCAAGCCAAGACGTGCATACTCTTGCACCGCGTGAATCTGGAAGTTGCGCTCCTTGTAATACTCCTCTAGGCCAACGTAATCACTTTGCCGGAATCCACGCTTATTCTCATCTGCGGCAACTTGGATAGTCATGGCTGATCTAAACACAGTCCGCCCTCTATCCAAGTAAATAGCCTTGATACGGTCAAGATAGAGTAATCCCTGCTCTAATGCTTTAGCTTCATCTCTTAACTGCCCAGTCAAAGTAATGTCATTGCGCAATACTTCGCACAACTCCCCAGCTTTGCTTTCAACCAACAGATCTGCGCCGCGTACTTCTTGCGGTAATTTTCCCAAGAAATAGCTCAACAATACTTGAGATATTGCGCTCCGCTTCTCACTGATTTCTATAATCTGCTGCCATGATCTACGAAGCCTAACTCGATAGTGGTCGCGGGTAATTTTCTTAAGTTCAAAGCTGGGGCGCTCTGCCTGAGCATTACCGAATGGCTGACTCATGGCTCGCAACAATGCAAGCAAGTCCTCAACAATAACTTCACTGTTAGTTCTATCTTTGACACCTTGACACAGATTGCGCAGATTTAACTCTTGCCATTCATTTGAATCGGCATCAGGAGCGAGCTCAGGTAAGAAATTGAGCAACGCCTTTTCAGTATCTGCGACATTGGCGAATTTATCCTGTGAAGAATTAGCGATTCCCTTGCGAAGACGAGCTGTAATTACGATGTCGTTACTTAGAATTCCAAGTTGCTCCATCTGCTGAAGCACTCGGACACACTCATCACTTGGCATCTCTGTTTGCAGCATCAATTCATCGGTACTGATGCCTTCTGTCGCATCGGTATTAATCAGCAACTCTATGAGTCTCAGATATTTTCGCTTACTCTCTTCGCTAAGCTTTGCTTCTTTCAACTTCTCTTCTGCCGCCTGCAAGCTACCTACCTTCAAGCTTGCCGGAAACACCCGTGTATTGTTTTCATTTCGCTGCAATAATCTGGCGCGCTCTAACCATGACAACGCTGTTTTGACCCGCGTCTCGGCATCGCGACTCTCTGCATCAATTTCTGTATCTAAGTCTTCATCTGCTAGTATTTCACCCGCAGTTATTACAATAGTGTTGTCTTTTGCTTTATTGGCCCGCTTACGCAAGCTTCGCAGTATCTCGGCTATATCCTTGCGACTTAGGCGGGATCTCGCCGCAAGACCGAACTGAACCTCCACATCATTTTCGTCATAGAGCAATATGCAACGTGAATCATTGCGATCACGACCCGCACGGCCCGCCTCCTGAAGATAGTTCTCTAACGAGCCAGGTATCTCAGCGTGGATCACTGCCCGCACATCGGGTTTGTCTACACCCATTCCGAATGCATTCGTGGCAACAATAACGCGTAATTTTCCATTAATAAAATCTTGCTGCACATCCTTCTTTTCATCTGGCTGTAACCCAGCATGGAAATACGCACAAACCCATCCCATTTCTTTAAGAAAACCTGAAATATCTTCGGCACTCTTTCGCTTCGCGGCAAAGACAATCGCACCACCATCTGAATCCTTGAGTTCGCTTTCAAGGATTTTATGAATCAACCCAAATTTCTCCTGACTGGTTGTATTGATCACCTCATAGTGAAGATTGACTCTTTCATGACCACCAGCAAATACATTAAGCTTAATACCTAATATCTCTTTGAAATGCGCAAGCAGATCATCAATCACTTCTACTTTTGCTGTCGCAGTAAAGCAGGCAATTTGTGGAATTTCACCTCGTACATGTTCCTTAATAAAGCGAGACGCATAAATGTAATCTGGTCGAAAATCTTGTCCCCACTTCGAAAGGCAATGTGCTTCATCAAATACCCAAGCGCCAATTTCTCGATAGCGAATAGCATCAATAAAGCTCTTATTTCTTAATTGCTCTGGTGATACCAAAAGTAACCCAATATCGCCAAGCCTAATCTTCTCCAGTACATCTCGACGCTCAGGCACACTTAGCAATCCATTGAGCGCGGCTCCACAGAAAATTCCCTGCTTAATCAGGTTATCTACCTGATCCTTCATCAGAGACTGCAATGGGGAAATAATTACCGTTAAACTGCCGTTTCTCCAGTAGCGGTTGAGCGCGGGAAGTTGGTAACAAAGTGACTTGCCCCCACCAGTCGGTAGAATGGCCAATAAATGTTCACCACGCATACCAGTAGTGACGATGTCTTCTTGTAGTGACGTACCATTGTTGTTGGCAGGCTCAGCACGAAACTCCGTAAATCCGAAATATCGCTTCAATTCAGATCGGGGATCATGCACAGACTTACAATAGGAACAGTCTGGTTGATTGCAGGGCTTATCCCGCAATTCTTTCAACAATACTTTGGTTTGCGGAAACTGCAACCCTACCCAAGGTGGCAATACTGAATTCCCACCTGAAACTCGAAGCCAAGCCAGCGCGTAAGCAATCGGCAAATGCATTTCTGGATTGGGCAAATCTTCAATAAGCAACTTTTCCAGACGTGTGCTACATACTTTATCCGTTACTGCAGCTCTGAACAGTGCGCTGATTTGCCCAAGCTCCGGTCTTGCAGCATGGCGGATTGACATGAACAAGCTCGAAAGACCATTACCAGTTGCTGTCGCAAGCAGAAAGTGATAACAAGACATTTCGTCGGGGGAATTTGTATTAAGCGCAATTAGCGCATCTCGCTGATCCTTAAATAGACGCAAGGAAAGCTGCGCATCTTTCAAGGGATCATTGATCGAATCTCGCACCAGCTTATAGTCCTTGACCAAACTGTGGTACGGATTTTGTGGAAATGCGATTGGAGATATTTGAAGCGTATCGATGATCGGCAGCGCCAACATCGCTAGATCAGGATAGCTACGCTTCAGCACTGGCAAATCATGCTGAACAACGTTATGGCCCAACAAAAATGAAGCGCCGACAGTTAGCGCATCAAGTTTTGGCTTTACATCTGCCGAGCGAAATTTCCCCTTAAACACTTCGCTCTGATTTGTATCAGCTCGCCACGCTGCTATTTTATATATAGCGGCTTCAGTCTCGACCGATGTTTCTAGGTCTATGCATAACGATTTGGGGTTAAAGCTATCTATTTCTGCCACAAGAATTCCTGTCAACTATTCCACATCCTGCGTGACTACTGAAGGAACTTTACAGCCTTTCGCGACTGTCCGCTATCTGGTAGACCGATTGAAGTTAATGACTGATGGCTTCTGGCACAGAGCGAAAATCCAAAGGAGTAGCGTCGACTGACCGTTATGGCCAAGATAAGTGGCCACTCGTTTTGGCACCATTGACCGTTCACTACTGGAGCAAAACTACCATGTCTAGTTACCTGGTATGTAAGAAGGCCGCCGGTTCGTTTTAAATAATCAGTCATCAACATGATCTTAGATCTCTGTAAATCCAATTTCTTTCAGATAGCCAAAAGTACCATCGTAAAACTGTGAGCGCCGAGTATGGTCGTCCACATCACCTTCAGGAACTACCAGCACCATTCCTTGACGAGCTCTTGTCAATAAAACTCGGTATGCATTTTTTAGATATTGCTTTCGCTCTGCCTTATTAATATTATTCCATCGGTTCCCGCAAAACGAATGATGGCTCCATCCGGCTGGCAAATATCTGAAATCTGCATCCCATATAACGCACGCCCAATCCAGCTCCAAGCCTTGGACGTGAAATTCTGTAGCAACATCTTCCAAGTAGTACGATGAACGCACATCATCTTTTTCATCCAAAAACCAGTGAACGGGGTCAATAGGAGATTTAACATCTATTGCATAAGGTTTAAGTCGCTCAGCTTGTGATGAAACGACCAATCCGTATCGCTCTGAGCCACGTGCCTGCTCTCTCACCCACTTCTTTGCTTTACTTAAATCTCGCGTGATTACGAGCGGATATTTTTCTTTTACCTTCTCATAGGTTTTTCGAGCAGCATCAACCTCAAGGTCAAGTATCTGTTTTACTAAAAGCGAAACATCTTCAGCACGGAATGAACGCATGGACACTGATAGATGTAATCCATCATTAACCTTTACATGTTGCCGTGACTTCAATTCAGAAAGAATTTTTGCTGCGTTATATTCGCTATCTGTAAGGCGCGACGAAATATGAATATGCCAATCTGGAAATGAACGATTTATAGAAGCAATCCACTCCTCGATTCCAGCTTCACCTGTATTAATTTCTTGCCCACCCCCAACAAGACAAACAATAACCGCCCAGTCTTCGTGCCGATTCATACAGGAAATCAAAAACTCAGGCTCTGATTGGTTAAAATTTGGTTTACTTTTCTTACGACGCATGAAGGAGGAAGTTTGTTCTAAATTCCACGCTCGCTGAGCTTCATCAAATATTGCAACATGCTCCACAGGCGCCGCAGATAAATCGAGAAGGCATTCGTCCCGAAAGTTATGGACATTCTGGATAAATGTCTTTACATCACTACGAGCCGTTCCAAGTTTAATTTTCTCTCCCGCTTCGCTTCCACGCCTTACCTTATCTCGTGCAAGTGCTTCACAAAGGATTTTTACAAGCGGCCCATTCCCGGACAAATAAACGCTATATAAATCATCGTCAGCATCAATATGCTTAGTAGCAATATCAAGACCCACCAATGTCTTACCAGCGCCAGGTACGCCAGTCACCAAACAAATTGATTTGTGTGAATTTTCTCTTGAAGATTTTATTATTTCTGATACTGCTGAAGATGTCTGACTCAGATTAGTGGCGCTTGCATCACTACGAGTAATCTCAGAAACAGAATGGTTGTTGTATAGCGCCATCGCTGCTTCGATGATGGTTGGTGTTGGGCAATATCGGCCGCTTTCCCATTTAATTACGTCAATGTCGCCGCCATCTACAAAGCCAAGGACATCTTTAATTACCTTCGCGAGTTGTTCAACATTCGACTTTATTGGGAAAATTAGCCTATCGTTTTGTGGAGTACTTGCGATTATTGTTACCGCATTTTTTGCATTTGTAGCTATCAGCACAGGTGCAATAAACTGTTCGTGACTTTTGTCATGGAAGTTTTTCAAGTCCAGCGCATAGTCGAAGACTTGGTCAATTGCGTATGTTGTAAATTCTTTTTCGCCAATCTTGAATTCGAGTACAAAAATCACAGGCCCTATCAAGAGTACAACATCAATTCGTCGTCCCATTCGTGGGATTGAATACTCGAAATAAATCGAACCATCGTATGGCTTAAGTACATTTCGAAGAATTTCTATTTCCTTCACCCAAGAGTCACGCTGGGTTTGAATTAGAGCGAAATCATTATTTAGTGCAAGGATACCAAGTAACTCCTCGGTTGATGACCGAAGGAAGTTAGATATGGAATCAGAATAATACTCGCGCTTCAATCGAATAACTCTCTGTTCTATTTGATGAGGATAATACGGGGCGGCATCAGTTTATACCCTTAACGACGACTACGGCTGTCGCGGACGCGCCAACATCGTTCGCCAAACGTCGTTGAGCGCCGAACGCGCGCTGCCGTCGTAATGGCGCAGACCCATATTGCCGAATAACCGCAGCAGCGCTTCGGTGCTGTCTCCACCGATACTATAGAAGGTATCGTTGAGTGTACAGGTGTCGTTGCTGCCGCTGCACGGGCAGGTAGCAGCCACTGCCCCATCCATGTAATCGCGATTGAGCCACCAGATCACCGTTTCGAATCGCCGCTTTTGCGCCTCGTTCAACAGCCAGCTCATGTAGGACTCGAGTTCGCTGTCGTTGGCCATGGATGCAGGGATCAGATCGGCACCGCCAACAATCTAACCTTGCTTATATAAACGCCGCCACAGAAACGCCAAAGCGCGCAGCCAGAGCTTTGGCTTGCCGCGCGTTGATCTGGCGCTTGCCGCTCAAGATTTCGCTGACTA
>JBDTPM010000152.1:0-11794 GCA_039932695.1 Gallionella sp.
GCCTTCGACGAGCAGGGCCAGGCCGACACCTACAAGCGCAAGACCGAGATCTGCAAACGCAGCTACGACATCCTGGTGAACAAGGTCGGCTTCCCTCCGGAAGACATCATCTTCGACCCGAATATCTTCGCGATTGCGACCGGCATCGAGGAGCACAACAACTACGCGGTAGACTTTATCGAAGCGACCGCTTGGATACGCAAGAATCTGCCTTACGCGAAGATCAGCGGCGGCGTGTCCAACGTGTCGTTCTCGTTCCGGGGCAACGACCCGGTGCGCGAGGCGATCCACACGGTGTTCCTGTATCACGCGATCAAGGCGGGCATGAACATGGGTATCGTCAATGCCGGGCAGCTTGGCGTGTATGAGGAAATACCCAAAGAGCTGCGCAACGCGGTGGAAGACGTGGTGCTCAACCGCAGTCCCGACGCGGGCGAAAAATTGGTCAAGATCGCCGAGACGGTGAAGGGCGGCGGCAAGGAACAAGTCGAAGATATGGAGTGGCGCAAGGGCACGGTGCAAGAGCGTTTGACGCACGCGCTGGTGCGCGGCATCACCACCTTCATTGTGGAGGACACTGAAGAGGCGCGGCTGCAGGCGAAGCTTCCGGTCGAGGTGATCGAAGGCCCGCTGATGACCGGCATGAATGTGGTCGGCGATCTGTTCGGCGCGGGCAAGATGTTTTTGCCGCAGGTGGTGAAATCGGCGCGCGTGATGAAGCAGGCGGTGGCGCATTTGGTGCCATACATCGAAGCCGAAAAACTGCGCTCCGGCGACACCAGCACCAAGGGCAAGATCGTGATGGCCACAGTGAAAGGCGACGTGCACGATATCGGCAAAAACATCGTCACGGTGGTGTTGCAGTGCAACAACTTCGAGGTGGTGAACATGGGCGTGATGGTGCCGTGCCAACAGATTCTCGACACGGCGCGCGAACACAACGCCGACATCATCGGCCTGTCCGGTCTGATCACGCCATCGCTGGAAGAGATGGCGCATGTGGCGAAGGAGATGGAACGTCAGGGCTTCAAGATCCCGCTGCTGATCGGCGGCGCGACCACGTCGCGCGTCCATACGGCGGTGAAGATCGAACCGAACTACAAGAGCGGCCCCACCGTGTACGTCGTCGATGCGTCACGCGCTGTCGGCGTGTGCAGCAACCTGTTGAGCGACACACTGCGTGACGATTATGTCGCGGGCATCAAGGCGGACTATGCCACAGCGCGCGAGCAACACGAAGCCAAGAAGGGCAAGGCGGTGTACGTATCGCTGGCGGAGGCGCGGGCGCACGGGTTTAAGACTAACTGGGCAAAATCAAAACCCAACCCCTCCCAGCCTCCCCTTGTCAGGGGAGGAGCAGCGGCTCCCTCCCCTGATGAAACTACTAGCCATTCGACTAGGCTATCAAAAAACGATAGCCAAGTCGCTGGTTATGACAAGGGGAGGGCTGGGGAGGGGTTTGCGCCTTACGTTCCACCCAAGCCTTACCTGATGGGCGTGCACAAATTCGAAGCCTACCCGCTAGCCAAGATCGCCGAATACATCGACTGGTCGCCGTTCTTCCAGGCATGGGAACTGGCCGGACGCTACCCTAAAATATTGCAAGACAAGGTGGTGGGCGAGGAAGCGCGCAAACTGTTCGCCGACGCACAGGCGATGCTGAACAAGATCATCAAGGAAAAATGGCTGACCGCGAACTCGGTGTTCGGTCTGTTCCCGGCGAACAGTGTGAACAGCGACGACATCGAGATCTACACTGATGACAAGCGCAACAAAGTCGCCATGACCTGGCACAACCTGCGTCAGCAGACTAAAAAACCCGCCGACATCCCGAACTACTGCCTGGCCGATTACATCGCGCCGAAGGAAACGAAGGTCAAGGATTACATCGGCGGTTTTGCGGTGACCACCGGCATCGGCATCGACGCGCGCGTCGCCGAGTTCGAGAAGAACAATGACGATTACAACGCGATCCTGCTGAAAGCGCTGGCCGACCGGCTGGCCGAAGCCTTCGCCGAACTGCTGCACGCCCGCGTGCGCCGCGAGTTCTGGGGTTATGCGGCGGACGAGGCGCTGGACAACGACGCGCTGATCGCCGAGAAATATCGCGGCATCCGTCCCGCCCCCGGCTATCCCGCCTGCCCCGAGCACAGCGAGAAAGGCCCGCTGTTCGAGCTGTTGCAAGCACCGCTGAACGCAGGCATCACGATTACCGAAAGTTTCGCGATGTTCCCCACCGCAGCGGTCAGCGGTTTCTACTTCTCGCATCCGTCGGCGCAGTATTTTGCCACCGGCAAGATCGACAAGGATCAGGTAGCGGACTATGCCAAACGCAAGGGCTGGACACTGGAAGAGGCGGAACGATGGCTGGCCCCGGTGTTGAGTTACTGATTTGAGCAAGGAAGCAAGGTATGGCGGAATGTCAGTTGGGAATCCGCCCTATGAAAAAATGATAACCACAACCCGGGAGCATATGAAATGAAACGCATTAATCTTTTTCCGCTGGTGCTACTTTTGGCTACCAGTGTTTTTTCAACCACCGCGTGCTCTGAACAGACCGCACCAAAAATGGAGACAAGCAAAATGACTGAACTGATCAAGACCGATAACAAGCTTGGCGAGGGCGCACTGGCAACCGCTGGGCATAACGTGACCGTGCACTACACCGGCTGGCTATATGATGCAGCAGCGCCAGATCATCACGGCAAGAAATTCGACAGCTCACGAGACCGCAACGATCCGTTCGTATTTCCGCTTGGCGCGGGACGCGTCATTGCGGGCTGGGATCAAGGTGTGGCGGGCATGAAAGTCGGCGGGCAGCGTACCTTGATCATTCCGGCGAATCTTGGCTACGGCGCACGCGGCGCGGGTGGCGCGATACCGCCGAATGCGACGCTGGTGTTCGACGTAGAACTGCTTGGTGTTCAATAAACAAAGGTCAGAGATGTTCATCGATTCCACCCTCTCCCCAACCATGATGGAACTACTGATATGACTACTAGCCATCTGACTAACCAGCAAAAGACGCTGGGCAAGTCATTGGTTATAGCCATTCGACTAAGCCCGCCAGCGGGCAAGTCGCTGGTTATCTACCTGTAAGGGAGAGGGGGAAAACGATGAACCTGATCTCCAACCCGCTACTGATCACGGCACTGATGCTCGCCGTTTCCAATCTGTTCATGACCTTCGCGTGGTATGGGCACCTGAAGAATCTGGCGACATCGCCGTGGTATGTGGCGGCACTGGTGAGTTGGGGGATCGCGCTGTTCGAATATCTGCTGCAGGTGCCGGCCAACCGTATCGGCTACACCGCGCTCAATCTCGGACAACTGAAGATCTTGCAGGAGGTCATCACGCTGTCGGTGTTCGTGCCGTTCGCGGTGCTGTACATGAATCAGCCGTTGAAGTGGGACTATCTGTATGCGGGCCTGTGCCTGATGGGCGCGGTATATTTTATTTTCAGGACATAGAGATTTGTCCACGAAAGACACGAAAAGCACGAATCAAGGAATGGATGTCGGACTGCCTTTTCGTGTTGTTCGTGTCTTTCGTGGACAGTAATTAACCATGAGTAAATCACAACATATTCACATCCTCGGCATCTGCGGCACTTTCATGGGCGGCATCGCGGCGATCGCCAAGCAGGCGGGTTATCGCGTCACCGGTTGCGATGCCAATGTCTATCCGCCGATGAGCACGCAACTTGAAGCTCAGGGCATCGAACTGATCGAGGGTTTCGGTTCGGAGCAGCTCGAACTCAAGCCTGACGTGTTCGTGATCGGCAACGTGGTGTCGCGCGGCAATCCGCTGATGGAAGATATCCTCAACCGCAACCTGCCTTATGTCTCCGGACCGCAATGGCTTGCCGACACGCTGTTGCGCGACAAGTGGGTGCTGGCGGTTGCGGGCACGCATGGCAAAACGACGACGAGTTCGATGCTGGCGTGGATACTGGAATACGCTGGACTGAACCCCGGCTTCCTGATCGGCGGAGTGCCACAGAACTTCGGCATCTCGGCACGCATCACCGATTCGCCATTCTTCGTGATCGAGGCGGACGAGTACGACACGGCTTTTTTCGACAAGCGTTCCAAGTTCGTTCACTACCGTCCACGTACCGCTGTCCTGAACAACCTGGAATTCGACCACGCCGATATTTTCGCCGACCTTGCCGCCATCGAAACGCAGTTCCACCATCTGGTTCGGACCGTGCCGGGCAACGGGCTGGTGGTATGCAATGGATGCGAAGAATCACTGGTCCGCGTGCTCCAGCGCGGCTGCTGGACACCGGTGGAGTTCTTTGGCTCCCCTAGCCCCCTATCTAAATTCCCCTCGCCAAGCTCTCCCCCTACGCAAGCGGGAGAAAGGACAAACGAGAAAAGCAATCTTCAATCCTTGGGCTGGAACATAGCTGCAAACGATCAGGTATCACTCAATGGCAAAGTGCAGGGCACGCTGCTCTGGGATCTGATGGGCGAACACAACCGCATGAATGCCCTCGCCGCGCTTGCGGCCGCGCGGCATGCCGGCGTACCGATCGCACAGGGTCTCGCCGCGCTGACTGAATTCAAGAACGTGAAACGGCGCATGGAAGTTCGCGGCACGGTCAATGGCATCACAGTGTATGACGACTTTGCCCACCACCCCACCGCGATCGACACCACTGTCGCCGGGCTTCGTCACAAGGTCGGCAAGGCGCGCATCCTCGCGGTACTGGAACCGCGCTCCAATACGATGAAGCTCGGCGTGATGAAGGATGCTTTGCCCGGGAGTCTGAAGGATGCCGATCTGGTGTTTTGCTACAGCGCGAATCTCGGCTGGGATGCCGCTGCGTCACTCGCGCCGCTGGGCAGCAAGGCCGTCGTCAAAGACGATCTGGGCATGTTGATCGAAGCCATTGCTGCTGCGGCGAAATCAGGCGACCATGTGCTGGTGATGAGCAACGGCGGTTTTGGCGGGATACACGAAAAGCTGCTGAAACGTTTGGCGTAGGGGCGCGATTCATCGCGCCCTCTTTTGATTAATAAACCTGGGCGCGATGGCTTTGCATAGCCAATCGACTAAGCTGGCAGAAGACACCAGGCAAGTCGCTGGTTAAATCGCGCCCCTACGGTTCCTGATTTTCCAAACCCAACTCCTGTATCTTGCGCGTCAAGGTGTTGCGTCCAATGCCAAGCAGTGTGGCAGCTTCGATGCGTCGTCCATTGGTATGATGCAAAGCTTGCACGATCAGGGTGCGTTCAAATTGCGTGGTGAGCGTATCCATGATGCGTTCATCTCCGCGCTGTAATGCAAGTGAGGCTTGTTGCGCCAGAGCCGCACTCCAATCGCCGTCAATCGCCTGGCTTGAAGCAGATTCTTCGCGCCACTCGGGTGGAAGATCGGCGATCTCGACGATTTGCGAAGGCGTCATCACGGTCAGCCAGTGACACAGATTTTCGAGTTGCCGCACATTCCCCGGAAAATCCTGAGCCTTGAGATGTTGCAATGCCGTCTCACTGAGCTGCTTCTGTTCTACAGACAAGTCACTTGCGCTTTTTTGCAGGAAATACTTCGCCAGCAACGGAATGTCTTCACGCCGCTCGCGCAATGGCGGCAGACGCAGCCGTATCACATTCAGACGATGGAACAAATCTTCGCGGAACAAGCCTTGCTTGACCCGCTCATCGAGGTTCTGATGGGTCGCCGTGATGATACGGACGTTGGCCTTGATCGGCTGATGCCCGCCAACGCGATAATAATTGCCGTCGGACAGCACACGCAGCAACCGTGTCTGTAATTCGGCCGGCATGTCCCCGATCTCGTCGAGGAACAATGTGCCGCCCTCGGCCTGTTCGAAACGCCCGCGTCGTGTTGCTGCAGCGCCGGTGAATGCGCCCCGCTCGTGCCCGAACAATTCCGATTCGAGCAAGTCCTTCGGGATCGCTGCGGTGTTGATCGCAATGAACGGTTTGTCGGCGCGCGGGCTGTGCCGATGCAGCGCATGCGCGACCAGTTCCTTGCCGGTGCCGGACTCTCCGTTGATCAGCACCGTGGCATGTGATTGCGACAGCCTGCCGATCGCGCGGAATACCTCCTGCATCGCGGGAGCCTGGCCGAGGATGTCCGCATCCAATTGAACTTGCTCGGTTTCGGCCGATTTGCGCCGGCTTTGTTCCAATGCACGGCGTATCAGCTCGATCGCATGGTTGACATCGAACGGCTTGGGCAGATATTCGAAGGCACCACCCTGAAATGCCGAGACGGCGCTCTCCAGATCGGAGTATGCGGTCATGATGATGACCGGTATCAGCGGATGCCGTTGGTGCAATGTTTGCAGAAAATCCAGTCCGGAGCTTCCCGGCATGCGTATGTCGCTGACGACCACTTGCGGCACATCATTTTCCAGGGCGCGCAGAGCATCGTCCGCCGTGGCAAAGCTTTTGAAGTCGATATCCTCGCGCGTCAGCGATTTTTCGAGCACCCAGCGTATCGAACGGTCGTCGTCAATTATCCAAACGGATCTCATAGTAGTCACCTGTCAGGAGAGTGGAAGCATCACCGTGAAGCAGGTGCGCCCGGGTTCGCTATCAAATTCTATCGTGCCATGATGCTGGCTGACGTAATCCTGCGCCAGAGTCAGTCCCAGACCATGGCCATCGGCATGCCCAGACACCAGCGGATAGAATATCTTGTCCTGCAATTCCACCGGGATGCCCGGCCCGTTATCGATGATCTGCACCATCACCGCCAGACGATGGCGTCGCTTGATCAGGGTCACCTGACGCGCGATACGGGTGCGCAGGATGATCGTCCCATTGCCTTGCATCGCCTGCACTGCATTGCGCACGATGTTGAGCATTACCTGTATAAGTTGTTCCTTGTCCCCGATCAGCGCCGGCAGGCTGATGTCATAGTCTCGCCGTATCGTCAATCCTTCCGGCACTTCTGCCAGCACGACACTACGCACCCTCTCGAGCACTTCGTGTATGTTAAGCGCGCTGTAATGCGAGATATTTTGCGGCGAGAGTATCTTTTCCATCAGCGCGCGCAACCTGTCAGCCTCTTGCACGATAACCTGGGTGTATTCACGCAGCGCCGGTTTTTCCAATTCCTGTTCGAGCAGCTGCGCCGCACCTCGTATTCCGCCCAGCGGGTTCTTGATCTCATGCGCCAGATTGCGCAACAGCAGGCGATTGGCCTGGGTCTGGTCCAGCATTTGTTCTTCGCGTGCGAGTTTCAACGGCCGGTCCATAGGATGAAATTCCAGCAATAGATATCGCCTGTTCAATTGCAGCGGGGTTGCTGAGCAACGCAGATGCAACTTGCCATGCGCGTGAGTTCCCAACGTCAGATCATGCTCGATATAACTTGCATTGTTGTGCGCCGCTTGCTGCATCGCACTGGCCAGTTGCTCGGTATGCGTGAATACCTGCTGCACCGGAAATCCGTGCAGATTTTTGCCGCTGACATCGAACAGATGTTCGGCGGCCGGATTGAGATAGGCGACCCTGGACTCGTCGTCCAGCAGGATGACTGCGGTCGCCAGATATTCCAGAGTGAGATAGGGCAAGTCAGGCATACATATTACAAAGCAGAAAGTATGCCAGGTTAAGGTGTGCTACTTAAGTTTGGACAACTCGGTCTTCAGGGCATCAACGTTCCTTTGGTGCAGTTCAACCTGATCGGTAAGCGACTTGATCTTCTCATCGTATTTGGCGACATTGCGGAAAGTATTACCGTCTTTTCCCTTGAAGACTTCCGGGTTTTGTTCACCTTCGCGAAGGTTCTGTTTGGCCTCTTCCAGCAATTTGTCTTCCGCGCTCAGCTCATTCTGCAAAATCAAATAGCGTGTGTCATCGCGATTTTTCTGCGTTTCACCATCCACTTTTGGGAATCCTTCCGATGAGGTTTCAGAACGCGTGCGCGCCTGCGGAACCATGGTGGGTAAGGGTTCCAGAATGATCTTCTTGCCGCCCTTGATCGGCGTGCTGGAATAAGTGACGTGACCATTAGCGTCTACTGCCTTGTAGATTTCTGCCTGCACCAGATTCGGCCAGATACACAGCACCGCCAGCAAGTAACCAATTTTCATGGTGGTCATTTCCTCGAAGAAATGCAACAAGTATAGGGCAAGCTTCGGGCGCAAACAAACATTTGCAGTTCAAAACAAAACGGGGCATATGCCCCGTTTTGTTGTGTTGCTGCGACGACCGGTTAGAGACTGTAGTACATGTCGAATTCCACCGGATGCGTGGTCATGCGGATACGGTTCACTTCTTCCATCTTCAATGTGATATAGGCGTCGATGAAGTCGTTGGAGAACACGCCACCGCGCGTCAGGAACTCGCGATCCTTGTCCAGATGAGCCAGCGCTTCGTCCAGCGAGACACACACGGTAGGGATCTTTGCGTCTTCTTCCGGCGGCAGATCGTAAAGATTCTTGTCAGCCGGATCGCCGGGGTGGATCTTGTTCTGAATGCCGTCCAGACCAGCCATCATCAGCGCCGTGAAGCACAGGTACG
Source organism: Gallionella sp. (assembly GCA_039932695.1). Lineage (GTDB taxonomy): Bacteria > Pseudomonadota > Gammaproteobacteria > Burkholderiales > Gallionellaceae > Gallionella. The sequence continues at coordinate 8,505 of JBDTPM010000152.1, forward strand.
GATTGGAGGAAGGATCGGGGAAGCGTGTCTCGATGCGGCGCGCCTTTTCGCTGGGCACGTGCGGGATGCGGATCGAAGCCGAGCGGTTCTTCGCCGAGTAAGCCAGTTTCACCGGGGCCTCATAGTGCGGAACCAGACGCTTGTAGGAATTGGTGCCGGGATTGGTGATCGCGTTCAATGCCTTGGCGTGCTTGATGATACCGCCGATGTAGTAAAGAGCCAGCTCGGACAGACCGGCATAGCCATTGCCCGCAAACAGGTTCTTGCCGCCCTTCCAGATGGACTGGTGCACGTGCATGCCGGAACCGTTGTCGCCGACGATGGGCTTGGGCATGAAAGTGGCGGTCTTGCCGTATTGGTGCGCGACATTGTGCACGATATATTTCAAGACCTGTGTTTGGTCGGCGCGACGCACCAGCGTGTTGAATTTGGTGCCGATCTCGCACTGGCCGGCTGTCGCCACTTCATGGTGATGCACTTCGACTTCGATGCCAACGTCTTCCAATGCCAGACACATCGCGGCACGGATATCGTTCAGGCTGTCGACCGGCGGAACGGGGAAGTAACCGCCCTTGACCATCGGACGGTGGCCGGTATTGCCGCCATCGAATTTCTCGCCGGTAGCCCATGCGGCCTCTTCGGAATTGATCTTCAGAGAACAGCCGGACATATCAACCGACCAGTTCACCGAATCGAAAATGAAGAATTCCGGTTCCGGGCCGAAGTAGGCGGTGTCGCCGATGCCGGTGGATTTAAGGTAAGCCTCAGCGCGCTTGGCGATGGAGCGCGGGTCACGGTCGTAGCCCTTGCCATCGGTCGGCTCGATCACGTCACAGGTGATCACCAGGGTATTTTCATCCATGAACGGATCGAGATAGGCGGTCGTTGGATCGGGCATCAGCAACATGTCTGAAGCCTGGATGCCTTTCCAGCCGGATATCGAGGAGCCGTCGAAGGCATGGCCGTCTTCGAACTTCTCCATACCTACATATTTGGCTGGTACACCGACGTGCTGCTCTTTGCCGCGTGTATCGGTAAAACGAAAATCCACGAACTTGACATCGCGGTCTTTAATCATCTTTAACACATCATTTGCCGACATCGACATAACCTTCTCCCAAAGCATCAAATTAATAAAGTTAACCAAAAAAACCGAAATTCATAGATGCAGAAAGCGTGCCAAGCCTATCCGCATAGCAGGCCGGCATTGTGCCACAAGCCTGCGGTATGGCACACAAAATATTTGCACCAAAAATGGGCGTCAGTCAAACTGTGCCGCACTATATCTGTGCATTACTGTAGTGAACCAGAATGCCACGAAATATTTCGCTTTCTCGTACCAGGTCGTCGCAGCGCACCTGCAAAGCATCGGCTTGCTGCTGTGTGGCGGCCAGATAGATCTCTGCATCCACCTTGCCATCAAGGTAATGAAACACCACGCGATTATCCCGCAAATTCAGGTCGCCCAAGCGCTCGGCAAGATGCGCCAACAATTCGGGACGGCTGGGTAAATGCGCATTCGGTTTGGCCTGCATGTCATCCTCAGGGTCGATATGAACCATCACGTCCAGCACATGGTGTCCCTTGAGTACGGCATGTCGCGCAGCCTCGGCGATGAAATGGCCTTCCGAAACGCTTATCTTGGGATCGACTATGATGTGCGCATCGACCAGCGCATTGTCTGCCATCTTGCGCGTGCGAAGTTCGTGCAAGCCCAGCACACCGTGAGTGTTCAACAAGGTCTGCCTTATCGCTTCGACTTCCTCTGCATCCAGACCGGTATCGATCAGTTCCGACATCGCTTCAAATGCAAGTTTGCCACCCATATGTGCGATCATCACGCCCACCACCGCTGCGGCAACCAGATCCAGGAAAGTAAAACCGAGCAGGTTTCCGGCCACTCCGACGATGACCACCAAGGATGACGCAGCATCCGAGCGCGCATGCCAGGCATTGGCTACCAACATCTGCGAGCGTACCCGCTTGGCTACCGCCAGCATGTAACGGAACATTCCTTCCTTGGCCACCAGAGCGATGACTGCGATAGCCAGCGCCATGGGACTGACCGCCATCAACGCATGCGGCTGCTGCAAGCGCATCGCTGCCGCCACCAGCAATACCACGCCCAGCACCGCCAGAAAAGCGCCCAGAATCAGTGTGGCTGCGGTCTCCACCCTGGCATGGCCATACGGATGATTGGCATCGGCATGGCGATTGCCATGCCGGTTGGCATACAGCACCAACACATCGGAAAGCAGGTCAGACAGGGAATGCAGACCGTCTGCCATCAAGGCTTGTGAGTGCGCAAAAAACCCGCCCACGACCTGCAAGAACGTCAGCAACAAATTGATGAAGATGCTCACCCAGGTGCTCTTTTGCGCGGCGGCGAATCGCTCCGGATGGGCGGGCTCGAAAGCTGCGATATCGGCTTTGGGATGATGCGGAGCAGTATGATTTTTCATATCGGTTGCGTTAAGATGCGTTTATGCAGTTGAATCAATTCTACACCTGCTTCGACCTGCGTTAGACCGATCGCCTCGGTGCAGCATAACATCTGCGATGATTTCGTTGAATCTCGCCATTGAAGAAAGAACCATAATGGGAAAGATCACCGCCATACTACAAGCCGCGCAACAACGCGCCAAAGAGATGAACCTGCCTTACGAGGGCGCGCTATATCCTGACGAAGCCCACGAGATCCTGCAATCCGCACCTGGCGCCAAGTTGGTGGATGTGCGCAGCCGCGCGGAAATAGACTGGGTCGGACACGTGGCAAATAGCGTGGATATCGAGTGGGCGACCTATCCGGGCATGAAAACCAACCCGCATTTCCTCACTCAACTGGAACAACAGGTGGACAAGGAGGCTCTGGTAATCTTCCTGTGTCGCAGCGGAGTACGCTCGCACCACGCGGCGGCGGCTGCCACCAAGGCTGGCTATAGCGACTGCTATAACGTACTGGAAGGATTTGAAGGAAACCTCAGCGACGGCAAACAACGCAATACCATCGGCGGATGGCGGGTGGCGGGACTGCCCTGGGAACAGAGTTAAGCCCAGATCGTCCATTAGCCCGCGTAGGTTTGGCTGAATGCAATGAAGCCCAACATTCACCGCGAATCCTGTTGGGCTTCGCTGCGCTCAACCCAACTTACATATTCCCCTGACCGTTCGCATCAGGGCATGAATTCGTAATCCACCATCAGCGGCGCATGGTCGCTGAAACGCTGATCCTTGTAGATGCCGGTAGATAATGCCTTTTCGGCGATGCCCGGGGTGGCGATCTGGTAATC
>JBDTPM010000153.1:0-2846 GCA_039932695.1 Gallionella sp.
GTGCACGTTTCCGAAATGGACTGGACCAACAAGAACGTCCATCCTTCCAAGGTTGTCGCTTTGGGCGACGAAGTCGAAGTGATGATCCTGGAGATCGACGAAGCACGCCGCCGCATCTCCCTGGGCATGAAGCAGTGTCAATCCAATCCCTGGGATGATTTCGCGCTCAACCACAAGAAGGGCGACAAGGTTAAGGGTCAGATCAAGTCCATCACCGATTTCGGTGTGTTCATCGGTCTGGATGGCGGTATCGACGGACTGGTGCATTTATCGGACCTGTCCTGGACCCAACCCGGCGAGGAAATGGTACGCAACTACAAGAAAGGTGACGAAGTCGAGGCTATGGTTCTGGCGATCGACGTTGAGCGCGAGCGCATCTCCCTCGGTATCAAGCAGATGGAAGGTGATCCGTTCGGCGGTTTCGCTTCCAGCCACGAGAAGGGCGCAGTGGTCACCGGTACCGTGAAGTCACTGGATGCCAAGGGCGCTGTCATTGCGCTTGAAGGCGATGTTGAAGCATATCTGAAGGCTTCCGAAGTGTCGGCCGATCGCGTTGAAGATATACGCAATCACCTCAAGGAGGGCGATAAAGTCACCGCTGTCATCATCAATGTGGATCGCAAGAATCGCGGCATCAACCTGTCGATCAAGGCGCTGAACAAGACAGAAGAAACCGCGGCGATGCAGAAGCTCACCGCCGAAAGCAGTTCCAACGCGGGCACCACCAATCTGGGTGCGTTGCTGAAGGCCAAGATGACCGGCAGCAAACCCGAAGCCTGAATTGGAGGTTCCCCGTTATGACTCGTTCTGATTTGATCGCCAAGCTGGCAGAGATGCATTCGCAGCTGCTGGCCAAGGATGCCGAGCTTGCCGTCAAGGTGATTCTGGATGCATTGTCCGCCACGCTTTCGCGCGGCGGACGTGTCGAGATTCGCGGCTTCGGCAGCTTTGGACTTAATTATCGTCCACCGCGTCAGGGGCGCAATCCCAAGACCGGTGACAAGGTGAAAGTACCGGCCAAGTATGTGCCGCATTTCAAGGCAGGCAAGGAACTGAGGGAGCGTGTCAGCGAACAGAAGTCCTGATTCCGTGCTGAAGCAGCTTTTAATGGCGGCATATCGCAAGGTATAGCCGCCATTTTTTATGCTATCGTTGCATCGAAATTATTCGGGGTGTGCCATGCGCTATCTCAATTGGGTATTGCGCGCTGTGCTGTTCATCGCACTGCTCGGGTTTGCGGTCAAAAATGACCAGCAGGTGACGCTGCGCTATTTTTTCGGATTCGAATGGCAAACTACTCTGGTGATCGTGCTGCTGGTTTTTTTTGCCGCTGGGGCTGTGGTCGGCATACTCGCGATGTTGGTCAGCCTGCTGAAACAGCGTAGCGAGATATCTCGACTCAAGCGCGACATCCGGATCAGGAACAATCTCGCCGGTATCGATGATACGCAAAAAATGCCTATTCAACCCTCCTGATAAATCTTTCGGTTATGGAATTCCAACTCTGGATGCTTCTGGTTTTTCCGTTGTTCTTCGGGATGGGGTGGCTGGCCGCGCGCATCGATATCAAAGAGCTGCTCTCGGAATCGAGCGCGTTGCCGCAGTCATATTTTCAGGGACTGAACTTCCTGCTCAATGAGCAACAGGACAAGGCCATCGAGGCGTTCATCGAGGTGGTCAAGGTCGATCCGCAAACTGTCGAGTTGCACTTTGCGCTGGGCAGCCTGTTCCGTCGCCGCGGTGAAGTCGATAGGGCGTTGCGCATGCACCATAACCTGGTGGAAAGGGCTGACCTGGATGACGACAAACGCCAGCAGGCGATCTTCGAGCTGGCACAGGATTATCTGAAAGCCGGGATATTGGATCGTGCCGAAAGCCTGTTCAGGGAACTGGAAGGCAGCCCGTATGCCAGGAATGCATTGGAGTTCTTGCTCGAACTGTTCCAGAAGGAGCATGACTGGCTCAAGGCGATCGAGGTCGCGCAACGTCTGACTGATGTGTCCGGTAAGTCTTATGGCAATCTGGCCGCATTTTTCTACTGTGAACTGGCCAGCGAGGAAATCGCTCAAGACAATCCGGCTGCGTCGCGCGCGCATTTGCAGCAGGCGTTGCAGGTTCATCCCAATGCGGTGCGGGCCACGATGATGCTGGGCGATATGGCCGAGAGCGAGGGCAATCACGAGCAGGCCATCGACATCTGGAAATCCATTGAAACCCAGGACCCGCAATATCTGCCGCTGATCGCCGAACGACTGCTGAATGTGTATCGCAGCCTGGACCGGGAAGTGGAAGGCGTTGCCTTGTTGCGTGAGTACCTGGACAAGTATCACTCGCACGATCTGTTGAATGTGGTGTTCGACGGGGTGCTGAAGAACGAAGGACCGGCAGCCGCTTACCAATTGGTGCGCGACGAGCTGGAGCGAAACCCGACCCTGCTGGGGCTGGACAAATTGCTCGAGGCCCGGTTGCTGGAAGTGCCTGTGGAGAGACGTGCTGATGTCGAACTGGTGAAAAATCTGATCCACAACCGCACCCGGAATCTGGCAATGTATCACTGTACGAATTGCGGATTCAATGCCCGCCAGTTCTACTGGCATTGCCCGGCCTGTCACGCCTGGGATAGTTATTCGCCGCGGCGCACCGAAGAAACCGGAGCGGCTCCATGAGCGACCCGAAAATCATTATCGCACTGGATTACTCCGCTGCCCGACCGGCACTCGTGCTGGCCGAGAGACTGGAGCCTTCGTTGTGTCGCCTGAAAGTCGGCAAGGAATTGTTCACGGCTACCGGGCCGGACTTGGTGGAACAACTGATGCGGCGCGGATTCGAGATTTTTCTCGACCTGA
>JBDTPM010000154.1:0-3981 GCA_039932695.1 Gallionella sp.
TGGGCGGTCAGGGCCTCGGTCTCCACCAGCAGATAGGCGTAAGCCTGATGGTGGGAGCGGCCGACGCGGCCGCGCAACTGGTGCAACTGTGCCAGTCCGAAACGGTCGGCGCGGTTGATCAGGATGGTGTTGGCGCTGGGCACGTCTATGCCGGTCTCGATGATGGTGGTGCATAGCAGCATATTGAAACGTTGCTGGTAAAAGTCGCGCATCACCGCTTCCAGCTCGCGCTCGTTCATCTGGCCGTGTGCAGTGCGCAGGCGCGCTTCGGGCAACAGGCGTTCGAGTTTTTCCGCCATGTTGGCGATGGTCTCCACCTCGTTATGCAGAAAATAGATCTGGCCGCCGCGTTTCAGCTCGCGCAGCACCGCCTCGCGGATGATGCCGTCGCTGGTCTGCGCGACGAAGGTCTTGATCGACAATCGGCGTTGCGGTGCGGTGGCGATCACCGAGAAATCGCGCAGGCCTTCCAGCGACATTGCCAGCGTGCGCGGGATAGGCGTGGCGGTGAGCGTGAGGACATCCACTTCGGCGCGCAATGCCTTCAATCTTTCTTTTTGCTGCACACCGAAGCGGTGTTCCTCGTCGATGATGACCAGGCCGAGATTGTGGAACTTCACGCCCTTCTGGATCAGCTTGTGCGTGCCGATGATGATGTCGAGCTTGCCGTCTTCCATGTCCTTGAGTGACTGGGTCTGTTCCTTGGCGGAGCGGAAGCGCGACAGCTCGGCGATCCTGACCGGCAGATCGGCGAAGCGGTTGCTGAAATTCTGGAAATGCTGTTCGGCCAGCAGCGTGGTGGGCACCAGCACTGCGACCTGCTTGCCGTCCATCGCCGCTACGAATGCGGCGCGCAGCGCGACCTCGGTCTTGCCGAAACCAACGTCACCGCATACCAAACGGTCCATCGGTTTGCCGGATTGCAGGTCGGCGATCACTGCCTCGATCGTGGCAGCCTGGTCCGGTGTTTCCTCGAAACCGAATCCGGCGGCGAACGCCTCATAGTCGCGCGGCGTCAGCTTGAACATATGACCCTTGCGCAAGGCGCGTTGCGCGTAGAGGTTCAGCAGTTCGGCGGCGGTGTCGCGCACCTGTTTCATCGCACGGCGCTTCGCCTTGTCCCACGCGCCGCTGCCCAGCTTGTGCAACGGCGCGGTTTCCGGAGCGCCGCCACTGTAGCGGCTGATGAGGTGCAATTGCGCAACGGGTACATACAACTTGTCGGCGTCCGCATATTCCAGCAGCAGGAATTCGTTCTCGCCTTCGCCGAGGTCGAGGTTGACCAGGCCCTGATAGCGCGCGATGCCATGCTGTTCATGCACCACCGGATCACCGACCTTGAGCTCGGACAGATCGCGCAGCATGCCCTCGACATTGCTCTTCTTCGCAGTGCGCGCTGCGCGGCTGCGCGGCTGTGCGGCATACAGCTCGGTTTCCGTGACGAACGCAACATTGTCGTCTGTCAGCAGGAAACCATTCTGCAAAGGACCGACGCCGAGCATGAACTTGTCATTTCCGGTTATGAACGAGGAATAGTTCTCGCACACCGCAGGTGCAAGGCCGTACTCCTTCAGATAACCCGCGATGATCTCGCGCCGACCGAGACTGTCGGCGAGTAACAGAACGCGCCCGGCGTAATCATGCAGAAAATCCTGGAATGCCTGCGTGGGGATCTCGGCGCGGCGGTTGACGGCGATATCGGGGAGTGGAGCGGTGGGGCAGGCAACCCCCCTCTGCCCCCTCGCAAGCTCTCCCCCCTTATCAGGGGGGACGGTAGTTTCCTCCCCTGACAAGGGGAGGTTGGGAGGGGTTTGCTCTTGAAGTATGTCCACCCGCGCAAAATCTTTCACGCGGATAAAAAACTGCTCCGCATCCAGGAACAGTTCCCTGGTCTCCAGCAGCGGGCGCTCCGGATCGCCGCGCAGCAGCTTGTAGCGCGATGCGGCATCCTTGCTGAAGGTGGCGATGGCATCATCCACTTCGTGATGCAGACACAGTGTGGCGTGTTTCGGCAGGTAATCAAACAGCGTCGCTGTTTTGTCGAAGAACAGCGGCAGGTAGTATTCGATTCCCGCAGGGGCGACGCCTTTGCTGACGTTCTTGTAGATGTGCGATCGGGACGGGTCGCCCTCGAAACGTTCGCGGAAATTCTGTCGGAAGCGCGCCTGTCCCGCCTCGTCCAGCGGAAATTCGCGCGCCGGCAGCAAACGGATCTCCGGTACAGGATAAAGTGTGCGCTGCGTGTCCACGTCGAAGGTGGCGATGGTCTCGATCTCGTCGTCGAACAGGTCGATGCGGTAGGGCAACACGCTGCCCATCGCGAACAGATCGATGATGCCGCCGCGCACACAGTACTCGCCGGGAGACAACACCTGTTGCACATGGCTGTATCCGGCCAGGGTCATCTGCTCGCGCAATTTGGCGAGGTCGAGCTTCTCGCCGCGCTTGAGGAAGAAGGTGAAGGCGGCCAGGTATCCCACCGGCGGCAACGGATACAGCGCGGTGGTCACCGGCACCACCAGCACGTCGCACGACTCGCTGCGGATGTGGTGCAGTGTCGCCAGGCGTTCCGAGATCAAGTCCTGATGTGGCGAGAAATGGTCGTAAGGAAGCGTTTCCCAGTCGGGCAATAGATGAACCCTTAACCGGGGATCAAAGAACGGGATCTCCTCCACCAGCCGCTGCGCTTCAAGCGCGTTGGCGGCGATCACAACCAACGGTAAGTGTTGCGCGGCATATTGTGCCAACGCCAGCGCGTCGGATGAGCCGGTCAGTTGTGTGTAGCGTGGGCGCGAATGGGATGATGAGAACAGCATGGGGAGCAGCCAGATTAATGGCGGACATTATACGGGATACGCCCAACCTTTTCGTGCCTGCTTGCTGCAAGGGGGTGTTTCAGGTACTTCTGAGAGTATTGATTCGCCGCCTGAATTCCGATGGGAATTTTTTCTCGGTTGGGTAATGCTTGAACAGAATGTCGTTCTTGCCGTGCCTCTTGACGTGATACATCAACTCATCGGCTGACCTGATGGCTTCATCAAGCCTGGCCGGCGGCAGGTCGAACGAAACGACGCCGATGCTAAAGCCGATAGGCCAATTGTGTTCCTTCATTGCATCAGTTAGATCGTTTTTCAGTTTGAGGAAAGTTGATTTTGCACCGATCTCGTTGGTTTCCGGCAGTACGATGGAAAATTCATCCCCGCCCAAGCGGCCCACCACATCGGATTTGCGAACGGATTTAAGGAGGATGCTGCCAACAGTTTGTAAAACCTTGTCTCCCTCGAAATGGCCGAACTCGTCATTCACTTTCTTGAAATTATCCAGATCGATGTAAGCGATGGAGGTCGGCCTGTCATGTCGCGCTCCCAACTCGAACAGCTTTTCAGCTGCCTCAGTGAACCCCCGTCCATTCATTGCGCCGGTCAGATTGTCCGTCCTGGATAGTTCCTTTTCGGTGTTCAGGCTGGCTTTTAACTGGATCAGCAATTGCACCGTGATCAAAAACAAGCCCATTCGGATAGTTGAATTCCAATATGGGGCAAATGGATTGTTATAGGGATGGCCGGATGATCCGATATCGACCAGATACCAGATGAACGTGGAAAGTAGGCACATGATGACGCTGTTGCGGTAGCTCCCGTACCATGTGGTCAGCGCGATGGGTATCAGCAAGAAGAGTGAGACGGTGATCTCGTATCCTACCAGGTAGCCTATCGCGCTGATAAAACCAAGCAACAACAGTGGAATCGTCCACATGCGCGTGGCTGAGTGTTGGCCGAATATCGAGTCAAGCTTGTGCAGAATCCTGTCCATACTTTCCCCCTTTTTTTCAGCTTGGAATCATAGCAGATAACCCGGGAATATCGTGTCGAGTCAACTGAAGAATCCCCATTCCGGATTTTCCATTACAATCCGCACATGTCAGAATTCTACGCATTGGTTCCTGCCGCCGGTTCCGGTTCCCGCATCGGTGGGGAACTG
>JBDTPM010000155.1:0-5177 GCA_039932695.1 Gallionella sp.
GAACACATCGCGCAAATCATCCTCAAGGACTTCAACGCCCCGTGGGTCAAGGTCAGCGTCGCCAAGCTGCAAGCGATACGCAACTGCAAGATGGTTGGGATCAGCATCGAGCGGAGCCAGGCTAAATAGTCTGGGGCAGCCCGGCAAAGGTCACCTCCTAGCGAATGGCTTCGCTTGAAATTACTTCAAACGCTCTCACTCCACCGGATTCGCTTTTCATTCCAGCTTGATCTCAATCAAAGAAGATCAGTAATTTAAAATCCATAATATGGCAGTCCGAGCAAGAAAATTCGAAAAGGTATACTCTGTTTAATCTGAACTTCTAGGTGAATTTGCTTAGGGAGGTGTTTGATGACTCAAGCGCGTATGGTTACTATCGATGGCAACGAAGCCGCTGCCTATATCGCCCATATGACCAACGAGGTGATAGCGATCTACCCGATCACCCCCTCTTCGCCGATGGGTGAATATTCCGAGACATGGTCGTCCCAGGGCCTCAAGAATCTGTGGGGCACCGTACCCGAAGTTATCGAGATGCAGAGCGAGGGCGGCGCAGCCGGGACGATACACGGCGCATTGCAAACCGGCTCCCTGGCGACTACCTTTACGGCATCGCAGGGCTTGCTGCTGATGATCCCCAATATGTACAAGATCGCCGGCGAACTCACGCCCTTCGTGATGCACGTGGCGGCGCGTTCGCTGGCAGCGCAGGGTCTGTCGATCTTCGGCGACCACAGCGACGTGATGGCGGCACGTTCGACCGGCTTCGCCTATCTCGTCTCCAATTCGGTGCAGGAGGCGATGGACCTGGCGCTGATCGCCCAGGCGGCGACGCTGGAAACGCGCGTACCGATACTGCATTTTTTTGACGGTTTCCGGACTTCCCACGAAGTCGCCAAGGTCGAGCAGGTTCCGGTTGAAGTGGTGCGTGAAATGATAGACGACGAGTTGGTGTTCGCGCATCGCGCCCGCGCCCTGACGCCGGACCATCCCTTCATGCGCGGAACCTCGCAAAACCCGGACGTCTATTTCCAGGCACGCGAGTCGGTTAACCCGTTCTATGAGCGCATGCCCGGGATCGTGCAGCGAACCATGGACAAGTTCGCAGGACTGACCGGACGCCAGTACCACCTTTATGAATATGCCGGCGCGCCGGATGCGGACCGCGTGATCGTGTTGATGGGTTCCGGTGCGGAAGCGGTGGAAGAAGTGGTCGACCACATCAATAAAAATAATAACGGAAAGGTAGGCGTGGTGAAGATTCGCCTGTTCCGTCCTTTCGCGGCAGACGCGTTGCTCAAGATCATTCCCGCCACGGTGCAACGCATCGCCGTGATGGATAGAACCAAGGAGCCGGGTGCTGACGGCGAGCCGCTCTACAAGGATGTGGTGACGGCAATCAGCGAATCCTACAGCGATGGCGCGAGCAAGTTCGCCACCCTGCCGCGCGTGGTGGGCGGGCGCTATGGCCTGTCTTCCAAGGAATTCACGCCGGGCATGGTCAAGGGTGTGTTCGACGAACTGAAAAAGGATCATCCGAAAAACCATTTCACGATCGGGATCTTCGACGACCTCAGCCACACCAGCCTGGAATGGGACGAAGATTTCCGGACCGACGCCGGCCATGGCGTGAGGTGCTGCATATTCTATGGTCTCGGCTCGGACGGCACGGTGGGTGCCAACAAGAACACCATCAAGATCATGGGCGAGGAAACCGAACTCTACGGCCAGGGTTATTTCGTCTACGACTCGAAAAAGGCCGGCGCCGCGACCATCTCACACCTGCGCTTCTCGCCCAAACCGATACATTCCCCCTACCTGATAGCCAACAACGAGGCGAACTTCATCGGCTGCCATCAGCCGGTATTTCTGGATCGCTACGAAATGCTGGATTCCGCGGCCGAGGGCGCGGTGTTCCTGGTCAATACGGCTACGCCACCGGACAAAGTGTGGCATTCCCTGACGCGCAGGATGCAGCAGCAGATCATAGACAAGAAGATCGGATTCTATGTGATCGATGCCTATGTCATTGCAAAAGATACCGGCATGGGCAACCGAATCAATACCATCATGCAGACCTGCTTCTTTGCGATATCCGGGGTGCTGCCGCGCGAAATGGCCATTGAAAAAATCAAGCTCGCCGCCAAAAAATCCTACAGCAAGAAGGGCAGTGCGGTGGTCGAGGCCAACTGGAAGGCGATCGACGAGACTATTGCAAACTTGCACAAGGTCGTCGTGCCGGCAACCGTAAGCAGCACCCACGAGATGCCGGAAGCCGTGCCGGCATATGCTCCGGAATTCGTGCGCAAGATCACTGCCGAGATCATGTCCGGGCGCGGTGATCTACTGCCGGTGAGCGCGTTCCCGAATGACGGCACCTGGCCGACCGGAACTTCGATGTGGGACAAGCGCAATCTGGCCCAAGAGATCCCGGTATGGGATGAGGAATTATGCATACACTGCGGTAAATGCCCATTCGTCTGTCCGCACTCGGCCATCCGCAGCAAGTTGTTCCCGTCCGATCTCGCCAGGGACGCACCGCTGACTTTCAAACACATACAGGTCAAGGGCAAGGACTTCGAGCAGGGCATGCACATCAGCTATCAGGTCGCGCCCGAAGACTGCACCGGCTGCACGCTGTGCGTGGACATCTGTCCGGCGGTCTCCAAGGTCGATGGCCACAAGGCACTGGAAATGCGCCCTCTGGCGGCGCTGCGCGAGCAGGAACGCAGCAACTTCGAATTCTTCCTCACCCTGCCGGAGTACGACCGGACCCAATTAAAAACCTCCACCATCAAGGGCGCGATGATGATGCAGCCGTTGTTCGAGTTTCCCTCCGCTTGCATCGGCTGCGGCGAAACGTCCTATATCCGTTTGGCCAGTCAGCTTTTCGGCGACCGCATGGTTGTAGCGAACGCGACCGGTTGCTCGTCGATCTATGGCGGCAACCTTCCCACCACACCCTATTGCAAGAATGCCGAAGGACGCGGCCCGGCCTGGAGCAACTCATTGTTCGAGGACAATGCCGAGTTCGGTTTGGGATTCCGCGTCAGCATCGACAAGCATGCCGAACATGCCGGCGAGCTGTTGCAGCAACTGAAAGACAAGGTTGGCGTCGAGCTGACGGAAACGATACTCAACGCAGATCAAACCACTGAAGCGGGCATTTTCCAGCAACGCGAACGGGTCGAGGAATTGCAGCAGAAACTGACCGGCATCGATACTGCCGCGGCGCACCAATTGGCAAGCCTGGTCGAATATCTGGTGAAGAAAAGCGTGTGGATAATAGGCGGTGATGGCTGGGCCTATGACATCGGTTTCGGCGGTCTCGACCATGTCATCTCCACCGGCCGCAACGTCAATATCCTGGTGCTCGATACCGAGGTCTACTCCAACACCGGCGGGCAGATGTCCAAGGCCACACCGCGCGGCGCGATAGCGAAATTTGCCACGGGCGGCAAGCACACCGGCAAGAAAGATCTGGCGCAGATCGCGATGAGCTATGGCCACGTCTACGTTGCACATGTAGCCTACGGTGCGAAGGATACTCACACGCTGAGGGTATTCCTCGAAGCGGAGTCCTACGACGGGCCGTCGCTGATCATCGCTTACAGCCCATGCGTCGAGCACGGCTACGACCTGGGCAAGCAACTCCAGCAACAGGAGCTGGCGGTCAAGACCGGCCACTGGCCACTGTTCCGCTACGATCCGCGGCGCAAGCAGGAAGGCAAGAATCCGCTGACGCTGGATTCGCCAAAGCCCTCGGTTCCCTACCGCGAATTCATCAAGAACGAGCCGCGCTTCCGCGGGCTGTTGAAGGAGATGGATGAAGACGGTGGAGAAGTGCAGGCATACTACGAAGACGAACTCCAGCAGCACTTCGCCCTTTACGAGCAACTGGCGAATGAAGCAGGCAGTGACATCAAGACCGATGCAAAGAAACCAGCCGATGCATGATCCTGGGAAAAGCAGTTGAAGCCCGTTCGTCCTGAGTAGCGCGGTTTCATGCGCGTATCGAAGGATAACTACTCCATTCAATTGGCGCAGCTCGCGTAGGGCGCAATAACCAACGGGCATTGCGCCGCATGTGTTCTCACGCATCCGGTGCAATGCGTTACACTTATTGCACCCTGCTGATTCTCGAATTAATACAATTTCGAATTTAATATGACTCAACTTTTCACACCCTTTTCCATCGGCAAACTTTCATTGAAGAACCGCATCGTGGTCGCGCCGATGTGCCAGTACTCCGCCGAGCAAGGTGATGCGACTGATTGGCACCTTATCCACCTCGGCCATCTGGCATTGTCAGGCGCGGGTCTGTTGTTCATCGAAGCAACCTCAGTCGAACCCGAGGGGCGCATCTCGCCGGCCGATCTCGGGCTGTGGTCGGACGCGAACGAGGCGGCGCTGAAAAGAGTTCTGAGCACGGTGCGCAAATATTCAGCGATGCCCATCGCCATCCAGCTCGCGCACGCCGGTCGCAAGGCATCCGTCCATGTTCCCTGGGCGGGCGGCCAGCAGTTTGCGGAGAGCGAAGGCGGTTGGACCACGCTTGCTCCTTCTTCAATTCCCTTCACTGCGAATGACAGGCCACCGCTGGCGCTGGACAAGGCCAGTCTGCAACGGGTGCTGCAAGCCTTTGTCGCGGCCGCACAGCGCGCGCACCGCCTCGGCCTCGATGCGATCGAGTTGCATGGGGCGCACGGTTATCTGCTGCACCAGTTCCTCTCGCCGCTGTCGAATACGCGCAGCGATGAATACGGCGGCTCGCTGGAGAATCGCATGCGTTTCCCGCTGGCGGTGTTCGAGGCGGTGCGCGCTGCGGTGCAGGGCGAGATGCCGGTGGGTATCCGCATCTCCGCGACGGACTGGGTGGAAGGCGGCTGGGATTTAGCGCAAAGTATCGCCTTCGGCCATGCGTTGCGCGAACGGGGCTGCGATTTTATCCATGTGTCGAGCGGCGGCCTGTCGCCGCGCCAACAGATACCCTTGGGTCCGAGTTACCAGGTTCCATTCGCCGAAAAGATCCGCAATGAGATCGGCCTGCCGACCATCGCGGTCGGTTTGATCACCGAGGCGGAGCAGGCCGAGGCGATCATCGCCGAGGGCCAGGCCGACATGGTGGCGCTGGCGCGCGGCATGCTCTACGATCCACGCTGGCCGTGGCATGCCGC
>JBDTPM010000156.1:0-2959 GCA_039932695.1 Gallionella sp.
CCACCGCACAGACAAAAGGCTGCGGATAATCGCTGGTAGCCTGCACCAGCGCGGCATCCTGCGGTTGCACATAATAGCTGTGCACAAAATAGAAACGTTCGTCCTGGGCTATACCTTGCCACAAAGGATGTTGTCCGTTCGGCCCTCTATCCAACTTTCCCCCAGAGGTGGAAAGAGCGACCGTACCCTCGCCCTCCGGGAGAGGGTGATGAGAAGCAATTTGATGCACCTGATTCCAGCCCATGTGCGGCACTTTGAGTTTACCGCCCTGCGCGTCATGCATGTCGCTGGCAAAGCGCACTACCTTGCCCCGCAAGATTCCCAGACCGGCCACATCGCCTTCGTCGCTGTGTTCGAACAGCATTTGCAGGCCGATGCAGATGCCCAGAAAAGGTTTGGTCCGCGCCGCTTCCAGTACCGCATCGCGCAGTCCGCGTGCATCCAGTTCGCGCATACAGTCCGGCATCGCCCCCTGTCCGGGAAATACCACTCGCTTTGCATTTGCGATCACCCCGGCTGCATCGCTCACCACAACCTCAGCCGTCGGCGCGACCTTGCGCAAGGCCTGTTCGACCGAACGCAAGTTGCCCATACCGTAATCGACTACCGCAACATCTACCATCGTAGTTCTACAGGCTACCCTTGGTGGAAGGCATCACCCCTGCCATGCGCGGATCAAGCTCCAGCGCCATGCGCAGCGCGCGGCCGAACGCCTTGAAAATGGTCTCGGCCTGATGGTGCGCATTGTTGCCAGCAAGATTGTCGACATGCAGCGTAACCAACGCGTGATTGACGAAGCCCTGGAAAAATTCATTGATCAGATCCACATCGAAATCTCCGACGCTGGCACGCACGAATTCGCAATTGAAAACCAGTCCGGGACGGCCGGAGATGTCCAGCACCACACGCGACAAGGCTTCGTCGAGTGGCACATACGCATGACCGTAGCGGCGCAAACCCTTCTTGTCGCCGACCGCCTGATTGAACGCCTGTCCCAGCGTGATGCCGATGTCTTCAACGGTGTGATGCGCATCGATGTGCAGGTCACCCTTGGCATGAATGTTGATGTCCACCAAACCATGGCGCGCGATCTGATCAAGCATGTGATCGAGAAACGGCAACCCGGTGTCGAAGCCGGATTTGCCGCTGCCGTCCAGGTTCAGCTCGACGCTGATCTGTGTTTCAAGGGTATTGCGGGTAACCTTCGCGCTACGCATGTTCTAGCCCTGTGCGGATTGAATAATGGATTGTTTTAATGCAACTATAAATTTTTCGTTCTCCGCCTGCGTACCGACCGTCACGCGCAGGCAGTCCTTCAAACTCGGATGTCCCCCGTCCAGGTTTTTGATCAGCACACCGCGCTGCTTCAAGCCGTTGAACACCGCATTCGCATTCGCCACGCGGAACAGCAGGAAATTCGCCTCGCTGGGGTAGACATGCACAGCAGGGATATCACTCAACTGTTGATACAGCTTGGCGCGGTCGAGCCTGATCTGCTCAGCCTGCTGCAACAGCACCCCGTGGTGCGCCAGCAACTTCCCCGCGACCAACTGCGTCAATACGCCGACATTATACGGCAAGCGAAGCTTTTCCAACTGCCCCAGCCATGCCATGCTGCCCGCCAGAAAACCAAGGCGCAATCCCGCCATACCGAGCTTGGAAAAGGTGCGCATCACCAGCAGATTCGGATGATGCGCCAGGTGAGGGATGCAGCTGTCACTGGCAAAGGCATAATAGGCCTCGTCAACCACCACCAGGCCTGGCGAGGCTTCAATGATTTGCATCACCCCCCGCGCGGAAAAAAGATTGCCGGTAGGATTGTTGGGATAGGCCAAAAATACCAGCGCAGGCTGCTCGCGCTTGATCGCGGCAAGGGTCGCTGGCAGATCCAGCGAGAAGTCGTCAGCTAACGGCACGCCGACGTAACGCATCCCGGTGAACGTCGCGATCATCCGGTACATCACAAACGAAGGCTCCACACTCAACAGCGTCGCGCCTGGTTTATTCAAGGCCAACGCCAGCAACAGGATCAACTCATCCGAACCATTGCCCAGCAAGACCCCCATCCCGTGCGGCAAACCGAGAATGCTGCAGATTTGTTCCTTCAGGGCTGCGGGATTCGGATCGGGATAGCGGTTAATGGCGGCGTTCGCCACAATCGAGGCGACCTCCTCGCGCAATGCCTGCGGAAGAAGATAGGGGTTTTCCATCGCATCCAGCTTGATATAGCCCAGGCTATCAGGCACATGGTAAGCATGCAGATCAAGGACTTCCTTGCGCAGCAGCGCGCCCGCAAGAGAAGATGACGAAGCCGATATGGAAGACATGAAACAAAATAGATCGTAATAACAACGGCGATGAGCTTATCACATACCGCCAGGCCTGTGGTTGCCGGTACCAATAGTGATATAGTAATCTTGTATATCATCTGAAAAACTTAACTGACTTGCCGAATCTGATGCCAAATAGTTCACCTGGCCTGTTATCCAGCCCTTCTCCGGACAAGCTGCAGCGATTCATCGCCAATTTGCCGGGGATGGCCTGCCAAATCGAACTGCAAGAAACAGGCTCCATCACCTTTGCTTATGTCAGCGAGGGTTGCTCCACGCTGCTCGAGGTTTCCCCCCAGGATCTGCTGAGCGACTCTTCACGCTTTTTGAGCCTTATCCATCCCGAGGATATTTCATCCTTTCTGGATACATTGAAGCAATCGGCACAAAACCTGTGTTTCTGTAGCTGGCAAGGGCGCGTCATATTGACCGGCAATAGAATCAAGTGGGTCAGCCTTGGTTCCACGCCTCACCACACCCGGAACGGATTGTCGTGCTGGGAAGGTATAGTGCTCGACATCACTGAAAGCAAACTGGGCGAATTCGAGATCAGGCGCACCCGGCAGCAACTGCAGGAACTTTCCTCGCGCATCCAGGATGCCAAAGAACAGGAACGCCTGCATATCGCT
>JBDTPM010000157.1:0-4652 GCA_039932695.1 Gallionella sp.
TAAAAGCCGGTCAATGCATAAGCCAGTAACACCGCGATATGCAGCAACAAGCTGGGCGGCACCACGCCGCTCATCAATGGCCGCAATGCCATTGGGGTCCGCAATGCCATTGGGTGGGGTCAGCTTCAATGCCATTGGTGCCATTGGCGGTACCATTGGGGGCAGCTTCGGTTTTGTTTCTTAGCTTTAAACATTGGGGCCTGTCACTTGCCAGATTCCCGGCTGCTATGCCGCGTGAAGTTCCTGACGGATAGTTTCCCGCACGACCTCCGCTAGTGTCTGTCCGGCGGCAACCTGTTTCAGTGCTTCATTGATGAGTGTTTGATAGCTGCCGCCTGTCATTTCGGCGCGAGCTTTGAATATCGCAAGCACCTCATTATCCAAGCGCATGGTGATGCGGGTTTTCCCACCAGATTCTGCTTGCAGCCTTGCCAGAGCAGGCACAGAAGAAACTGGCTTGGCATCCGCAAAATCGATGTCTTTGTGCTTTTTATATATTGGATCAGAATTGTTCTTCATATCGCCTCCGTTGAGGTTGGTTTGCTTTCCATGCTGAAATCAATCGGATGCTTTCACCTCGTAGCGTCCAGACCACCACGAGAATCCGGCCTTTTGCACCCATTCCCAAAGATAAAAACCGCTGCTCATCTTTTGCATCGACATCCTCTTTTGTGAGTGCATATGGATCAAGCAATACAGGCTTGGCCTCTTCGAAAGTCACCCCTTCATGATTGATTGG
The DNA here is from genome assembly GCA_039932695.1 of Gallionella sp. Taxonomy (GTDB): domain Bacteria; phylum Pseudomonadota; class Gammaproteobacteria; order Burkholderiales; family Gallionellaceae; genus Gallionella. The sequence goes on from JBDTPM010000157.1 coordinate 740, forward strand.
GTTGTCAGCGGCTTTCTTTGGATCGAACTCGATTTCCATGTTGTGTATTGTGCATACAAACGTGCATATAGTCAATCTGACGAAATACCAAGGCCGGTTATATGCCTGTGGCGAACGGCAACAATTGGGGCACAGCAATCATTCGTCTGCCCATTCCGCCAATCACATTTTCCGAATTTACAATGTCATCACCGAAACCGAAAAAAGCAGTCAAGCACAAAAGACGAGGCTTGGATTTATGGGGGCGCTCTTATTTCGAAAGCCTGCGCCGGAACAGCACCAGCGACACATAAAAGCCGGTCAATGCATAAGCCAGTAACACCGCGATATGCAGCAACAAGCTCGGTGGAACCACACCGCTCATCAATGGCCGTGCGATGTCGATCGCATGGGTCAGCGGCAACGCAGCCGATACGTTCTGCCACAGTGGCGGCAATTGCGCGACCGGGAAGAACACGCCGCATAATAGCATCATGGGTGTGACCACCAGCGTGAAGTAGTACATGAAAAAATCATAGCTGGGCGCGAGCGCGGTCATGATCAGGCCGAGCGCGGCGAAGCACAGCCCGACCAGCAGCGCCAGCGGGATCAGCCACAGCGACAGCATTGAATGCGTCAGGCCGAGCAGCACGGCCACCGCGAGCACCGCCGTGCCGGACATCAGGCTCTTGCTCGCTGCCCACAAAATTTCCGCGAGCACCACATCGTCCAGCGTGACCGGCGTATTCATGATCGCTTCCCAGGTGCGCTGTTCGTGCATGCGTGCGAAGGCGGAATACAGCGATTCGAAACTGGCGCTGTTCATCGTGCTGTAGCAGATCGTTCCGGCGGCGAGGAACACCATGTAAGAAGTGCCGCCCATCTCCGGCAGCAGGCTGCCGAGACCATAGCCCAGACCCAGCAGGTAGATCATCGGGTCGGCGATGTGGCCGATAACGGACGTGGCTGCGACCTTGCGCCACACCAGGAAATGGCGGCGCCAGATCGGAAAGAATCTGAAGCTCAGGCGCGGCGGGGCGTAGTGATGTGAGGCCATTTAATTTCAATTATTAATTGCGTTTAAGTTGAAGCTACTTTCAGGCCGCGAGTAGAACGCATAGTTCCTTCCCCCTTGCAGGGGGCAAGGCTAGGATGGGGGTAGAAAAGTAGAGTATCGACAATTCTACCCCCTCCCCAGCCCTCCCCCTACAAGGGGGAGGGGGATGCTTTGCTGATCATTCGCGCATCTCCCTGCCTGTCAATTTCAGGAACACATCCTCCAGATTCGCCGGACGGTGCAGATAACGCAGCCCGCTTTGCGCCTGTAAATGCGCCAGCAGCGGCTGCGCGTCATCCACGTAGCAGAACGCAGTCTCGCCGCTCACCTCATGGCGTGCGGCAAAGCGCGCGGCATGTTCGTTGGCCCATTGCGCTGCCGGTTCGCCGTACACCTCGACTACCTGTGATTCGATATTGCGCGCGATCAGCTCGCGCGGCGAGCCTTCGCTGATGATGCGTCCCTGGTCGAGTATCGCGAGGCGGTGGCACAAGCGCTCGGCCTCGTCCATGAAATGCGTGGTGAGCAACAGCGTCTTGCCCTGCACCGTGAGTTCGTGCAGCCGCTGCCAGATCAGGTGGCGCGCCTGCGGGTCGAGGCCGGTGGTCGGCTCGTCGAGAAAGATGATGTCCGGATCGTTCACCAGCGCGCGCGCCAGCGTAAGGCGGCGCTTCATGCCGCCGGACAATGTGGGGATCTTCACGTCGCGCTTGTGCGCGAGGTTGGCGAATTCCAGCAGCGCGGGGATGCGCGCGTTTATCTCATCATCCTTCATGCCGAAGTAGCGGCCATACACCAGCAGATTTTCCGCGACGGTGAAATCCGGGTCGAGGTTGTCCACCTGCGGAACGACACCGACGCGCAGCCGCGCTTCGCGCGCATGTCGCGGCACGGCAAGATCGAGCATGCTGAGTTCGCCACCATCCGGCTCGATCAGGCCGAGCATCAAACGCAGCGTGGTGGTCTTGCCTGCACCGTTCGGGCCGAGCAGGCCGAAACATTCGCCTTTGTTGAGTGAGATGTTGACGCCATCCACCACTGCTTGTCCGGCATAGGATTTGCGCAGGTTCTGCGCGGAAAGGACGGCGCTCATATCGGGTGTCCGCTAAAATGATCGCGCACGACCTGCTTGAGCTGGTTCAGCTGCCCGTGAAAAAAATGTCCCGCCGCCGGCAACACCACGATGGGCAGATGCTGCGGTCGCGCCCAATCCATCACCTCGGCCAGCGGTACGACCTCGTCCAGCTCGCCATGCACCAGCAGTGTATCGTGCGGCACAGGCGGCATGCCTGTACTATTTTCAAATGCAGGAACGGAGCGCCCCACTGCAGGCGCGATCAGCACCAAGCGGTGCGGATGCGGGTGCAGGTGTTGTGCGACACGCGCCTGCACATAGCCGCCGAAAGAAAAACCGGACAGGATCAGCGGCAGATGGCCGTATTCTTCCCGCGCGTGGCGCACGATCGCCAGCACGTCCTCCACCTCGCCGTTGCCGCTGTCGAATTCGCCTGCACTGTTGCCCACGCCGCGAAAGTTGAAACGCAGCGCGGCAAAACCCAGCTCCACAAAAGTTTTCGCCAAGGTCGTAACGACCTTGTTGTCCATCGTCCCGCCCATCGTTGGCAGCGGATGGGCGATCACCACTATGGCGCGAGGAGCATCGTCAGGTAGGTGCGCGACACCTTCGAGGATTCCGGCTGCCCCAGTGATGGAGAATTTTTTCAGGGCAGGCATCAGATCTTCAGACGCTCCACCACGCGACCATTCTTCAAATGCTCTTCGATGATCTCGTCGAGATCCTTTTCATCCACAAAGGTGTACCAAATACCCTCGGGGTACACCACGACAACCGGACCTTCATCGCAGCGATCCATGCATCCGGCCGTGTTGACGCGGATGTTGTTCTGGCGGTTTGAAATGCCGAGTTCCTTGACCTTGTTCTTGACATAATCGCGCGCCTTTTGTGTATCGTGATTGCCGCAACATTCCTCGCCGTCCTCGCGTTGATTGATGCAGAAAAAGACATGTTTGTCGTAAAAACTCATTGCAAGCTCCTCAAGGATGGAATGACACGGGATTATACTTTCCGGATGCGCCACAGATGGATCAAAAGCAGTATCGGAAAGATGATCGTGATGGTTTGCGCAAGCCCGTTGTAGTTGAGCAGATGCCCGTAATGCCAGTGATAAACGGACATCGCGGCAGAAGGCGCATTGTCATCGAACACCAGATTCACGATGATCAAATAGCCCAGCGCCACCAAAGCGCCGGAACCGATCGCTGCCGCGCGCGGCAACCATAACAACACGATCAGCAACGATATCCCCAGCAGCATCCCCAGCACCGCCTCGCTGTTGATCCACAACAACAACGCCCAGGACCTCAACAACAATGCGGCAAAGATGAATTTCACCAGCGCCACCAGGCTCAATACCAGCAATAAGGCGGTGACAACATTGCGCGGCGCACGCAGCAGGGTCAGCAGCAACGTGCCCAGCATCAGCAGGTTCAGCGTCACGGCAATACTCTCCCACACATCGAACGGAGCGGGTGGAATGATGACAAAAGGTTGGTGCGCCATTTCGCTGATGAACACGTTTCCCAGCATCGGCAAAGAGGGGTTGATCTGGCAGAACATCCAGAGCATCAGCATTGCCAGTCCAAAATCCATATCTTTACCGTGCCGGAACAGCCTGCTCCGCCAGTGCGTCATGCGGGTAAGCAACCATGGCCACGAGGTGACGCCCACCGCCAGCAAACCACCTGTCAGCATGCCGGCGCTGTTGGACAGCAGATCCATATTCGAGCTGATGCGTGCAGGCAGATACATCTGCAGAAACTCCATGCTCGCCGACAACGACATGCCAATGAACAGAC
>JBDTPM010000158.1:0-1621 GCA_039932695.1 Gallionella sp.
CCCTCAGGGAGAAGGGAGGGATGAGGGTGGTTTATTTGCACATCGCATCGCACGCCTTGCGGTGCGCAGCCTGTACCATGAACTTGCGCTATATCCCAAGCCGGGTCTGGTCAGCTTACGCGACAATGGCGCGCATCACGACATGGATGCAGCGACCTTTGTGCGCAGCCTGTTTTCGTTGCGTCAGTACTTCGTCTCCATGGCGGCGGCAGGGATGCGCGATGCCGGATTCGCCGAGTTGCAGCAACTCGGCCTCGCCGCCGAATCACAGATGCTTCGCGCCACATGCGGCATCAACACGCACCGGGGCGCGATCTTCACGCACGGCATACTCGCCGCCGCCGCAGGCTGCGCAGCCGCACGAGACATCGCGCCGTCGGACGACAATCTGCGCGCCATCGTCACCGACAATTGGAGCCGCGAGCTGCGCGCCATTGCCGTTGCTCGAACCGCGACACCCTCGCACGGACAACTGATGGCTGCGCGCCACGGTGTCACCGGCGCACGCGGCGAAGCGCTGCTGGGATTTCCGTCGGTGTTCGACATCGCGCTACCCGGCTTGCGCAGCGCGCTGGCGCGTGGTGCCGATACACGCCATGCGCTGCTGCATTCCTTCTTTGTGCTGCTGGCCGAAACTGTGGACACCAACGTGCTGTTTCGCGGTGGCGCTGAAGGATTGCAGTTCATCCAGACACGGGCAGCGGATTTTCTTGAGCGCGGCAGCGTGTTCGCGCCGGGCTGGCAGGAGCGCGCGGAATCTTTGCATCGCCAGTGTTCAAACAAAAAACTGTCGCCGGGCGGCTGCGCTGACTTGCTCGCTGCCGCATTTTTTGTACACCAGTTGCAAACGTCATGAGTTTGGCTATCTTGTGTTCGGGTCAGGGTGCGCAACATCCGGCGATGCTGGATATGATCGCGGATCATCCGGCCGCCGTTGAAGTCATCAAGGCAGGCGAGGAGGAACTCGGCTTGCACCTGCGCGATGTGCTCGCGCAACGCGAGGAAATATTCCGCAATGCGATCGCACAACCGCTGATCTGCCTGACCCAGTTGGCGCTCTGGACTGTGCTGCGGCAGGATGCGCCCAAGCCTGCGGCCTTCTGCGGATACAGCGTCGGTGAGCTGGCTTCCTATGCCTGCGCGGGCGCGATCGATGCAGTTGAGTTGGCGTGCATCGCTGCTGCGCGCGCGGCGCTGATGGATAAGGCTGCTGCAGTAACGCCTGGAGGCCTGCTTGCGTTGCAGGGTCTGCGACGCGACGAAGTGGCTTGCTTGTGCGCCGGCCAGCGTGCCTGGATCGCGATCGCGATAGGTGAAGATGAGTTCGTCATCGGCGGCGAGGATATTGCTCTGGCAAAACTGACCACTGTGTTCTCGGAACGCGGCGCCAAGCTGACCCGGCTCAAGGTTGGCCTGGCATCACACACGCCGCTGCTGGTCGATGCGGTTGAGCCATTTCGCGCATTGCTCGGCGCTTCATCGATGACAGCACCCGCCACGCCGGTGGTCGCCGGCATCGACGCCACATGGGTGGTTCGACGCGAGACAGCGATCGAGAAGCTGGCGCTGCAACTGGATCGCACTATCGAATGGGCAAGCTGTCTGGATATGTTGTACGAAC
>JBDTPM010000159.1:0-3606 GCA_039932695.1 Gallionella sp.
TAGCAGCTCCAGATACCGCCACATCAGATCATCGGAAATGCTCATCAACTTGCCGAATATCTGCTGCGGATCCTCATTGATGCCGATGTAATTTCCCAGCGACTTGGACATCTTGTTGACGCCGTCCAGGCCTTCCAGCAACGGCATGGTAATGACGCACTGTGCCGGCTGCCCGTGATGTTTCTGCAGCTCGCGCCCCATCAGCAGGTTGAATTTCTGGTCAGTGCCGCCCAGTTCGATGTCCGCCTTGAGTGCCACGGAATCGTAGCCCTGCACCAGCGGATAGATGAATTCATGGATAGCGATCGGATGGTTGCCCTTGTAGCGTTTGGAAAAATCATCGCGCTCCAGCATCTGTGCCACGGTGTGGGTGGCGGCTAACCTGATCAAGTCTACCGCGGTGAATTTGTCCATCCAGGTCGAGTTGAACACGATCTCGGTCTTGTCCGGGTCGAGCACCTTGAATACCTGATCGCGGTAAGACTGGGCGTTTTCCAGTACCTGTTCGCGCGACAACGGCGGACGGGTGGTGTTTTTGCCGCTGGGATCGCCGATCATGCCGGTGAAATCGCCGATCAGAAACAGTGCATGATGGCCGAGATCCTGCAATTGCCGCATCTTGTTGAGCAGCACGGTATGGCCCAGATGCAGGTCCGGTGCGGTCGGATCGAAACCCGCTTTGACCCGCAGCGGACGGCCGAGCGACAGTTTTTGTTTCAGCTCATCTTCCAGCAGCAGTTCATGTGCGCCGCGCTTGATCGCTGCCAGCGCGTCCATATGCATCTTCATGGAGTGTGTCGTTTCAGTCATATCCATCATCGATTCAAGTGCCGAAAAGCCGGCTTTCCGTTCGTGCTGCTGCTCGGGGTGCCCATTCCGACCATTTATCGGGCTGGCTTTGCCACCCATCAGTTCGGCATCAGCAGAGTGCTGTTTCTGGTAAAGTGCGCGTCAATCATAAAAACCAAGCGTTGCTGCAATAAAGCAAAGCAATTCAAGGAGGCACGAATGTTAACTCAAAACCCGCTCAGCCAAGAACGTAAAAAGAGATTGCGCTGGTTCATCACCCTTTCCACGATGCCGCTGTTGGGTGTGCTCACCGCTTTCGGTCTGGTGCCGCAAAGCGATCTCGGTCTGCCTTCAGCCCAGGTCGCGATCGAAGAGATCACCTTGCCCAGAGTCGAAGACGCGATCACCGTTTCCAGTTTTTGGCGCAACGAAAGAGTGCAGCGTGGCGATACCGTGGCCGAACTGCTGAGCCGTCTGAACATTGAAGATGCTGTTGCCAGCCAATATCTGCGGAGCTCAGCGGAAACCGAATCTTTCCGCAAATTGGCGGTCGGCAAAGAGATCCAGGCCGAAACTTCTGCCACAGGCGGTTTGATCACTTTACGTTATCTCAGCAACAACGGTGAGCAGATCCTGATCGACAAACAAAACGACTCGTTCAAAGCCAGCGCCCTGCCTGCACAGCTTGAAAAACGTTTGTTCGTGCGCACCGGAGAGATCAAAACCAACTTGTATGCCGCCGCAGATGCTGCCGGCATGCCGGAGGCCGCCGCCAACCAACTGTATGAACTTTTCAGCGGCGATATCGATTTTCACCACGACCTCAGGGTGGGTGACAAATTCACTGCTGTGTATGAGATGACTTACCATAACGGCGCTTTACTGAACACCGGCCGCATACTGTCCGCCGAATTCATCAATCAGGGCCATGTTTATCGTGCCGTTTACTTCCAGATGGATGAGCAGCACGGAGATTACTTCACACCGGAAGGCAAGAGCGTGCGCAAGGCATTCTTGCGTTCACCCATCGAATATTCACGTGTGAGCTCGGGATTCACCAACTCGCGTTTTCATCCGATATTGAACAAATGGAAGGCACATAAGGGCGTGGATTTCGCCGCGCCGACCGGCACCCGTGTCAAGGCTACCGCGGATGGTGTAGTTACTTTCGTCGGCAAGGAGAACGGCTATGGCAACCTGATCAAGATCAAGCATCAGGGTCGTTACTCCACTGTGTATGGCCACTTGTCGCGCTTTGCAATAGGCCTGCACCGCGGACAACGCGTGGCACAGGGAGATTTGATCGGTTATGTCGGCATGACCGGCTTGGCCACTGGCCCGCATCTGCACTATGAATTCAAGATCGACAGCCAACACCACAATCCGATGCGCGTTGCGTTGCCGGATGCAAAACCGATCAGCACCGCTTACCAGGCAGCCTTTCAATCCGTGGCAGACGACTTCGTCTCACGCCTGAACCTGTTGCGCAACACCAATTTGGCCAAACTCGACTGATAGTCCTGTGCAACACCCGCCGGAACTGTATATAGGTCTGATGTCCGGCACCAGCCTGGACGGTATCGATGCCGTCCTTGTTGATCTGGGCCAGCCCCAACCGCAACTTCTCGCAAAATATTACCTTCCCTTTGACGACACGCTCAAAAGCAACCTGCTCGCATTGCACCTGCCCGCAAACAATGAACTGCATCAAACACAGATCGTAGGCAATCAACTGGCTCGGCTGTATGCCGCAGCAATCTCTGCGCTGCTCACCCAAACCAAAACAACGAACAAGAATATCAAGGCCATCGGCTGCCACGGACAAACCATACGGCACTGTCCCGAACACGGCTACACCCTGCAAATCGGCAACGCCTCGCTGCTGGCTGAACTGACCGGCATCACCGTGGTCAGCGACTTCCGCAGCCGCGACGTCGCCGCCGGAGGGCAAGGCGCACCGCTGGTCCCCGCGTTTCACGACAAGGTGCTGCGCGATCCCGGCAAGCACCGTGTCATCGTCAACATCGGCGGCATCAGCAATCTGACCGATATTCCCTTGCACGCCGCTACCACTGGTTTCGACTGTGGTCCAGGTAACCTGCTGATGGATAGCTGGTGCGCGCAACAAACCGGCAAACCCTATGATGACAACGGTGCATGGGCGACATCCGGCAAAGTGCTGCCCACATTGCTGAAGCAAATGCTGGCTGAACCGTTCTTTTCCCTTCCGCCGCCCAAGAGCACAGGGCGCGATCTGTTCAACATGGCATGGCTGGAGGGAAAACTGAGCGGTGGAGAAAGAACAGAGGACGTACAAGCCACCCTGCTCGAACTGACTGTCCTGACCATTGCGCAGTCGGTGCAACGATACTGCGGTGGCGCGAAGGAAATCTATCTATGCGGCGGTGGCGCGCATAACCAGACGCTGCGCAACCGCCTCGCCGCCTTGCTGACGGATTGCAGCATACAAACAACCAACGCCCTCGGCGTGGACAGCGACTATCTGGAAGCCATCGCCTTCGCCTGGCTGGCACAGCAAACCCTGCTCGGCAAGGCCGCCAACCTGCCACAGGTCACCGGCGCAAGACATCCCTGTGTGTTGGGCGCGATTCATCACGCTTGAAATAAAAACGGGGCGCAGAGCGCCCCGTAGCTTTCCATCCAAACAAAACGTCTATGCCGAGAATGACGAACCGCAACCGCAAGTAGTCGTCGCATTCGGGTTCTTGATGACGAACTGAGAACCTTCCAGACCTTCCTGATAATCAATCTCCGCACCGACCAGATACTGGAAGCTCATCGGGTCGATCAGCAGTT